>DATIQI010000046.1:0-2750 GCA_035470985.1 Acidobacteriota bacterium | reverse complement strand
GGGGAGTGACGGTGCGAAACCCGGCGCGGAGCGACGCGTTTGCGTGACATTTTCGGGCTTGCGCGCAGGGCCGAACGCGTCGCGTGCGCGGCGAAACCACGTGTCGCCGGGGAAACCGCGGAGCCTTCTTTGACAGGAAGGCGCGGCCGGAGGGGGACTCGGGCTCCGCGATCGAGACCGGCGTCCCTTCGTCCGCGAACTTCCGGATGGAGGCGTCGAGCGGAATCTCGCCGAGGAACGGGAGGCGGAGCGAGGTCGCGGCGCTCTGCGCGCCGCCGTGCCCGAAGAGGTCGTCGCGCTCCCCGCAGTGCGGGCAGACGTAGTACGACATGTTCTCCACGATTCCGAGGATCGGCACCTTCGTCTGCTGGAACATGCGGAGCGTCTTCAGCGAGATCTGGAGCCCCACGTCCTGCGGCGTCGAGACGATGAGGGCGCCCGTCACGGGCACGGTCTGCACGAGCGTCAGGTGGACATCGCCCGTTCCCGGCGGCAGGTCCACGATCAGGTAGTCGAGCTCGCCCCAGTTCACGGCGAGAAGACTCTGCTGGAGCGCCTTGTGCGCCATCGGCCCGCGCCAGATGAGCGGCTGGTCTCCCGGCGTGAGGAACCCCATCGACATGGTCTTCACGCCGTGGGCGAGTCCCGGCTCGATCGTGTTGTCGTGCCGCGGCTCGGCCGGCCGGCCGGATTGCATCATGATCGGGATGCTCGGACCGTAGATGTCGGCGTCGAGGAGGCCGACGCGCGCGCCCGTCGCGGCTCGCTAGGCGGCCAGGTTCGCGGAGACGGGGGACTTCCCGACGCCTCCCTTCCCGCTTCCGACCGCCACGATGTTCCGCACCGTCTTCAGGGCCGACGTGTCGGGCGAGGCCGCCCGGCGAACCTCCGCGGTCATGTTCACGCGGACGTCGGTCGCGCCCGGGACCTTCGAGAGGACCGCCTGGCGCGACTGGTCGCGGAGTCGATCCTTGACGGGGCAGGCGGGAGTCGTCAGGTTCACGTCGAACGCGACGACGTTCCCCTCGATCTTCATGTTCCGGATGAAGCCGAGCGAGACGATGTCGCGGTGGAGGTCCGGATCCATCACGGACCGCAGGGCATCCAAGACTTGGGACTCGGTGATGGTCGGGCCGGTCATGACCGCTCCATTCAAGAGGTTACGGGCGCACGGAAACGCCCTATCGTATCAGCCACGAAGCCCGGCCGGTATCGGAATCCCGGAAGAGACCTCCCCACTCACCTAGAGACGCTCATGCAACCCGAAACGGTGCAGCACGAAACGCTCCTCTCGGTGCACGGCATGACCTGCGCCGGCTGCGTCTCCGCCGTCGAGCGCGCCCTGAAGCGCGTCCCCGGCGTGACGGAAGCCTCCGTGAATCTCGCGACGGAGGAGGCGCGCGTCGTTTTCGATCCCGCGACGGGGAACGGCGCGTCCGCGCTCCCCGCCTTGATCCGCGCGGTGCGGGACGCCGGCTACCGCGCCGCGCCGCGCGCCGACACGCACCGCGCCGATCGCGAGCGGTCGCGGCTCGAGGAGGAGCGCGCGAATCGCCGTCGCCTCGCCGTCGCGGTCGCGTTCGGGCTCCCCCTCATGTTCGTCCATCTCTTCGTCCGCGACATGGACGCGGCGCGCTGGCTCGGGCTCCTCCTCGCCTCCCCCGTTCAGTGGATCGCGGGATGGACGTTCCACGCGCGCGCGGCGCGCGGCATCCGCCACGGCATGCTCGACATGAACACGCTCGTGACGCTCGGCACCTCCGCGGCCTACCTCTACAGCCTGGCCGTGACGCTGGCGCCCGCGTGGTTCGAGTCGCTCGGCCTGGGCGGGCACGTCTACTACGACACCGCGGCCATGATCCTCGCCTTCGTGCTCCTCGGCCGCCTGATGGAGTCGCGCGCCCGGAGGCAGACGGGCCAGGCGGTGAAGGCGCTCCTGACCAGGCGCCCCCCGACGGCCCGGCGGCTCGCGTCGCGGTCGCCTCAGGCCGAACGCCGCGACACGCCGCTCGAGGATCTGAAGCGGGGCGACTGGATCGAGATCCTCCCCGGCGAGACGATCGCCGTGGACGGTCTCATCGAGAGCGGCGAGACCGAAGTGGACGAATCGATGCTGACGGGCGAGCCGCTCCCCGTCGTCCGCCATCCGGGCGATCCCCTGGCCGCGGGAACGATCAACCGCACGGCGCCCGTGATCCTCCGCGCGACGCGCGTCGGCGACGACACCACGCTCGCCCGGATCGTCCGCCTGGTGGAGGAGGCGCAGGGCGGCAAGGCGCCGCTCCAGGCGCTGGCCGATCGGGTGGCCGGCCGCTTCGTCCCCGCCGTCCTCGCGATCGCCGTCGTCGCGGCGCTCGCCTGGATCTTCCTCGGTCCCCCGCCGCCCCTTCGCTACGCGCTCGTCACGTTCGTCTCGGTCCTCATCATCGCCTGTCCGTGCGCCATGGGACTCGCCACGCCGACCGCCATCATGGTCGGCACCGGCGTCGGCGCGCGGCGCGGCATCCTCCTGCGCGGCGGCGAGGCGCTGGAGCGGGTCGGAAGGCTGACGACGGTCGTCCTCGACAAGACGGGGACCCTCACGCGCGGCGAGCCCTCGGTCGTCTCGTTCCACGCCGCGCCGGGCGAGGACGCGGCGCGCGTGATCCGCCTCGCCGGGGCCGTCGAGGCGGGCTCGGAGCACCCCATCGCGCGCGCCCTCGTTCGCCACGCGAAGGAGACGCTCGGACCGAACCAGCGTCCGCCGCTGG
>DATIQI010000045.1:0-4819 GCA_035470985.1 Acidobacteriota bacterium | reverse complement strand
CATTTGTCGTCAAGTTCGACCCCAATGGCTCCTGCCTCTGGTACACGCTTTACGGGGGCGGTGACTTCGGTTCGTGGGGCGAAGGCATAGTTTTGGATGGCTTGGGCCGAGTCTACATTGCGGGGACCAAGGATAATTACGCCTTTCTGGGGGACGGCGGGGCACTCGGCACGGAGCAGGAGATGGGCGTTGTGCCCGGGCTCGCGGAGGCGGGTCAGTCCTTCTACGGATTCCTCGACGCGCTCCAGCTCCAGGCGACGCTCACCGCGTTCCAGGGCGGACGGATCGTGATCCTCATCCCGCGCGTGCCGTTCCCCTGCCCGCCGGGCCCCTACGAAGGCGCGATGCTCCTGCGCGACCACGTGAACCGCCGCGGTCTCGGAGCGGCCACGACGATCGACGTCTGGACCGTGGAGAAGGCGCCGATGGCGACGGCGGGCCCCGACGTCGGGCGGGCCGTCGTGGCGATGCTCGAGGCGCGCGGCATCGGATTCCATCCGCTCCAACGCGTGGTCCGCGTGGAGCCGGCCCGCCGCGTCGTCCGCTTCGAGGAGGGCGCGCAGGCGGAGTACGATCTCCTCATCACCGTCCCGCCGCATCGGGTCCCGCGCGTCCTGGTCGATTCGTGGCTCGCTCAGGCGGACGGCTGGATCCCGGTCGATCCCGCGACGCTCGCCGTGAAGTCACCGAACGCCGCGACGCACGTCTACGCCATCGGCGACAACAACAGCGTGTCGCTCCCCGGACGGTGGTCGCCCGATGTTCCGCTCGTCCTCCCGAAGGCCGGCGTCATGGCGGCGTCGGAGGGGGAAGTCGTCGCCGCGAACATCGCCGCCGATCTCGCGGGCGCCCCGGCCGCGGCCTCGTTCGACGGGAGGGGGCACTGCTTCATCGAGGTGGGCGAGGGGAAGGCGGTGCGGGGAGACGGCGATTTCTTCGGGATGCCGCATCCGGCGATGAGCGTTCGCGAGCCGGACGCCGCGCAGTACCGGGGCAAGGTGGAGTGGATCGAGGCGTGCCTGGCGCCTCCCGGCGCTACTTCGCGATGACGAAACGCCCGCGCGAATCGCCGTCGGGCGTGCGAACCAGGAAGAAATAGACTCCGGAGGCGAGCCTCCGCCCCGCGTCGTCGCGCCCATCCACGCGCAGCCGGTGGCGTCCCGCGGGGAACGCCCGCCGCCCGGCCAACGTCCGCACCAAGCGCCCCCCCGCGTCGTAGAGCCGAACGTCCACGTCGCCGGCCGCGCTGGTGGTGAACCCGAGCGTCGCTTCCGGATTCAGCGGATTCGGCGAGACGGCCGGCGCCTCCGCCACGGGCGGGCCCGTGCCGACGACCGTCAGCGTCGTCTCGCCTTCGAACGCCCGTCCCGAGAGGAGCGCGCCCGAGATTCGCGCGGTCACCTCGCGCCGGCCGCGCACCGCGGCGAAGAGACGGCGGAGATCCTCGCGCTCGAAGCAGACCTCCAATTCCATCGCGCCGTTCCCGTCGCTGTCGGTCGCCAGGATCCGCTTGCCGGGGATCGCTCCGATCGAGCCGGCGGCTTCGAATCCGTCCGCGGAGAGACGGAGCGTGGCGGGGTCGATGTCCGCGATCTCGAACGCGCCGTCCACCGGCTCCACCCGGAGGCAGACCGGGGCGCCCCGCTCCGTCAGGGGGAGGGTCCGGTGTTCGTCGTGCGCGAAGGCGCGCGCGGGGAGCGGCGCGACGAGGCTGTACGCGAGGACGTGGCCCGGGTCGATGCTGCTCCCGATCGTCGCGGGCGCGCCGATCAGGGCGTCCGCCACGCCGTCGCCGTTCAGGTCGCCGAGCGAGATCGAGGTGCCGAACGCCGCGTCGGGAGCGTCGCCCTCCAGGACGACGTCGGCGACCGCGTCGGCCCCCGGTCCGCCGAAGTAGACGTAGACGCGACCGGCCCGGATGCCCGCCGCGCCTTCCGCCACGGGGGCTCCGATCAGGATGTCGTCCCAGCCGTCGCCGTTCACGTCGGCGTCTCCCGCGACCGCGGCGCCGAAGTTGTCGTAGATCACCGATTCCTCGAAGCGCAGGTCCGCCGCGGAGCGCTCGTCGCCGGTCTGGCCGCCGCGGTAGAGATAGGCCCGGCCGCCGACGATCACGCCATCCTCGCCGGAATCGGGGGCGCCGACCAGGAAGTCGTCCACGCCGTCGCCGTCGAAGTCGCCGGCCTTCGCGACCGCATGGCCCACCCGGTAGTGCGGGTCCTCGCTCAGGAAGACGATGTCGGCCACCCGGTGGACGGGGATCCCGCCGTAGAAGATGAACGCGCGTCCGGCGACGAAGCGTCCGTCGGCGGGCTGGCCGACCAGGACGTCCGCGAAGCCGTCCCCGTTCACGTCGCCGGCCGGGCCCACGGATGTGGTGAACTGGAGCTGGTCGGTGAGACCGCCGATCGACCGCACCTCGGTCACGATGTCCACGACGCTGCCGGTTCCCGTACCCCCGAAGAAGAGATAGCCGCGTCCGACGCGCGTGACCGGCGCCCCGAACGGCGCGAACCAGGGCGCGCCGGCGTAGACGTCGTTGAATCCGTCTCCGTTCATGTCGCCGGTGCCCGCGACGGCGCCGCCGAAGAACTCGCCTTGCCGCAGGCCGGCCAGCACGCGATCGGGAATTCCGTCCGTGGCGGGACCGCCCCAGTAGAGAAAGACGCGGCCGGCCAGCCGGCTTGTCGGCGCACCGACGGCGAAGTCGTGGTGGCCGTCGCCGTTCACGTCGCCGACGATCGCGACCGCGTAGCCCGCGAGCGCGCGCGATTGGACCTGGTCGGGTCGGAGCGTGAGGCTCGGGGCCGGCCCCATGGCGCCGCCCGCGCCGCCGAAATAGACGTACGCGCGTCCCGCGTTCGCCGCGTCGGCGTCGTTCCACTGCGCGCCGATCACCGCGTCGTTCCGGCCGTCTCCGTTCACGTCACCGTTTGCGGCGACCGAGGTTCCGAAGAGATCGCCGGCCGCTTCTCCGGTCAGACGAAGGAAGGGATCGGGTGCGGAGCGGGCCGAAGCGGCCGCGGCGGAAGCCAAGGCGAGCACGGCCAGGACCGCGAGGGTCGACTTGCGGGGGAAGGGCGCGATGTGCGGGCGCAAGGAGCGGTCCCTTCGTGGCGTGGGCCTGGGTGACTCCACCTGGGTTCGGTTTCGCCTGGAGACCGGGTGATGATACCACCGGCGGCGGCGCGCGGCTCGAAACGACGAACGGGGCGACTCCTTTCGGAGCCGCCCCGTCGCCTGTGATTCAGCGGTGTTCTACGCGACTAAGCCGCGCGAACGTTGGCCGCCTGGAGTCCCTTCGGTCCGCGGACGATATCGAATTCGCAGCGCTGCCCTTCGGCCAGCGTCTTGAAGCCGTCGCCCTGAATCGCCGAGTAGTGAACGAAAACGTCCTCGCCACCCTCCTGCTGGATGAATCCGAAACCCTTCGACTCGTTGAACCACTTCACCGTCCCAACAGCCACGTGCTACTCCTTTGCTAACTTGGGCTTACGCCCACACCTTACCGCCGCGAGGGCGGCATGCCCGGCCACTTTGGTCGGGCTCCCTATCGGGCGCCGAAGCGCCCGGATACACGAAAGCCGCAGGTAGTTTCTCCTGCGGCACTTGTTCGCGACTATGTCTGCGTACGACCGTCAGGTTCACTTTCACTGCTTGTATGAGAGTATCGGCGGAACGGTGCGGGAAGTCAAGGCGGAATTCGCGTCCGGGCGCTCCGAGTCCCGCGACGGCCGGCGCCGCGTTTTCACTTCAGTTCGAGATTCTCCCTGCCGATGAATGAAGCGATGTGCGGGCATGCGTCCGGCGTGTCGCGGGGGAACCCATTCTCCATGGACAATCACGAACGAGGCATCGAGAAGAAGTTCGGGCGCCCCGACACTCCGCTTCCCGAGTGGAACGGCTCGTACCGTGGCGACCCCCAGAAACTCCCGCGCGTGGTCCAGAAGCTCCAGGCCAAGCGGCGCCTCTCGGCCGAGGAGAAGGCGGAGCTTCTCTGGCGCATCTACGAGCTGGACCTGCAGGACCGCCGGAACACGACCGGCCGCATCGTCGTGCTCCTGCTCTTCCTCATGCTCTGCACCGGCGGAGCGATCTGGCTCTACCTGAACCCGCAGCCCTGGATCGCGGAGCGGATGCTGGCCATCGTCGATCCGGGGTCGGTGACGCCGTAGGCGCGGCGGGCCCGAAGTCGCGCCCCTACTCGTTCCGCCAGAGCCTCGGCGGTTCGTCCCATCCCACCAGCGCCGCCGAGAGCCGCAAGTATCCGTAGTGCCCCTCCGCGTCCTTCGGGCGCATCCCCTCCACCGCGAACCGGATCGTGTGCTTCCCCGGCCCGAGGTGATCGGTGAGATCGAACTCCATCGGCGCGACGATCTGGCTGGGGCACCACCCGCTCCGCGAGTAGTCGGACGACCAGGTGCCGTCCGTCCACCGCGCGCAGTAGGGATTGAGGTCGCGAAAGCGACGGCAGTCGTCCCGCCACGGGTGGACGCGGGCCACCACCACGCCGTCCACCGAGATCACGTTCGCCTTCGAGACGAACTCGTCCTCGTCGCGGCCGTCGGTGCAGTGCCCCGTGGAGACGTACTTCAGCACCACGCGCGCGAGCCCCGGCGGGACGGTCACCCGGACGGAGTCCCCGCCGCCGTTTCGTTCTCGGTCGAACCCCTCGGCGTAGTAGACCGGAACCGCCCACGCCGGAGAAGGGAACGAGTCGTCGGGCGCGTATCGGAGCGAGAGGTCGAGGCGCCACGCGGGGCTGCTCCAGGTGTCCACGAAGGCGCGAAACGTCCGGCGCCCGCGAAGGAGCGGCGCC
>DATIQI010000044.1:0-6205 GCA_035470985.1 Acidobacteriota bacterium | reverse complement strand
GGCTGCGACGCAACGTTTGAGAATGGGTTTGCAGCGCTGTTCACAGCGTCGCTCGCCATCGCAGCGCTGTACGCAGTCAGTGAATTTATCTTGGCAGTCGGTGAGGCAGCGTTGCACGCCGAGTGGCTCGGCGTCGTCTTCCGGGTGAGCGGCGGTACCGGCAACGGCCACTAAGAAAAGCGCCGCGGCGCACAACCCAGCGAGGACGGGTGCGCTGCGCGCGGGCTTGTGCGGCTCCATATCTGAAGAACAGCCGCTAGCGGCCTTCACTTCAGCTCAGCCGTCAGCTTTTGGACAGTGCATGTTGCAACCGCCCTTACCTGCGCACTCGTTTTTACCTTGGCAATCGTGCTTGCCTGCAACGGAGCAGCCACCCTTGCCTTCGCACTCGTTCTTGCCTTTGCAACAGGCTTTCGCCGCCCGAGCTGCGCGGTGTACCGCCGCTCGCGTTCGCTGGCGCCTTCGCTGCGCCGCAGGCGCTTGCTGCCGGGCGGGTCGTCGCGGTCGGCGCCCGCGCAGAAAGACGGCCCGCGGCCGCCGAGCACGACGACGCGCGTGGCGAAGTCGGTCTCCGCGCCACGGGCTTCGCCCCGGAAGTCCTCACCCCGAAACCGCTTGACCCTGGTTCGACCCAACTGGTAAATCTATAGCCACCTGCCGCCGGAGACCCTCCGGGGGCCATGGCATTCCTCTCGCGTCCAGGGGCTCAAGGATGAACCCACTGACTGGCTCGGAAGCCGCCTCGTGAGAGCACGCCCCGCCGTCACGCCGCCCGAGACCGGCCCGCCGACTTCGTCGCTCCTGGAGGTCGCCTGGAGCTTCCTGCGCCACGCCCCGCTGGGCGTCGTGGCGGTGGATCGCGCCGGCCGAATTCTCGCCGCCAACCCCGCCGCGTCGCGCCTTCTCGGCTACGAGGAAGGGGCGATCGTCGGCGAGGACGCCGCGCGCGCCCTCCGCGTTCCGCGCGGGGAAGGGCTCGTTCCGCCCGGCGCGACGGCCTCCCCGGGCGAGACCCACGAAGTGGAGGCGGCGACCCGCTCGGGCGACGTCCTTCCGATCGCGCTCCGCCTCCTCCCGCTCGAGAGCCTGGAGGGGGAGCTGCACGGGACCGTGGCCGTGTTCCAGGACCTCCGCGAGCAGAAGGCGCGGGAGGAACAGTGGCGCCGGCGCGACCGCCTCGCCTCGCTCGGGGCGCTCTCGGCCGGCGTGGCGCACGAGATCCGGAATCCGCTGGCCGGGATCGGAACCTCCGCGCAGATCCTCCGCCGCCGGATCGAGCCGGGCGACGCGCGCGGCCAGTTCGTCGACCTGATTCTCGAGGAGACGGCGCGGCTCGACCGGATCGTGGAAGGCCTCCTGCAATTCGCCCGTCCCGCCGCGCCGCGACTCCAGCGCCAGAGCGTCGTGCCGGCCCTCGACAAATCGCTCACGCTGGTCCACGAACTGGCCGTCCGCCAGGACGTGCTCCTCCACGTGGAGCGCGCGGCCGACACGCCGCCGATCTTCGTGGACCACGACCAGCTGCTCCAGGTGCTCCTGAACGTCCTCATGAACGCGCTCCAGGCGCTCGCGCAGGGGGGGGAGATCCGCGTCTCGGTCCGCCTGGCGCGAAAGACGCTCGCCGCGCGGAGCGCCCTCGGCCGCCGCGCCACCGACCGGCTGGAGCGGGAGCGCGTGGAGGCCTCGCCGGTCTTGGACGTGGTGGAGATCCGCGTCCAGGACAATGGTCCCGGAATCCCCGCCGCCGAGCTGGCGCGGGTCTTCGATCCCTTCTACACCACCCGGTCCCAAGGAACGGGGCTGGGCCTCAGCATCTGCCAGAGCATCGTCCGCGAGCACGGAGGCACCATCACGATCGAAAGCGTCGTGGGCCAAGGGACCGCCGTGATCCTCGACCTACCCGTGGAGAAACGACATGGAAACCGGCGTCGCGACCCTCGCTAGGCAGACCTACAACCTTCTCGTCGTGGACGACGAGCGGACCCTTCGCTTCACGCTCAAGGAGAGCCTGGAGGAGGAGGGGTATCGCGTCACCACGGCGAGCGACGTGGCCGAGGCGGCGGACCTCCTGGAGCGCGAGGAGTTCCACGTCGCGCTGGTGGACCAGAAGCTGCCGGACGAGAGCGGCATCGAGCTCCTGAAGCGGATCAAGGCGAAGCGGCCCGAGACGCAGGTGATCATCATGACCGCGTTCGGCAAGTTCGCGAACGCCGTCGAGGCCGCGCGCGCCGGCTGCTACGACTACCTGGGGAAACCGTTCGAGCTCGACCACATCAAGCTGGTCGTCCAGAACGCGCTGAAGGAGACGCGGCTGAGCGAGGAGGTGCGCCGGCTCCGCGCCGTGGAGCGCCAGAGGACGGGCGGCACGATGATCGTCGGCGCCTCGAGCCGCATGAAGAAGGTGCTGGAGACCGTGCATAAGGCGGCGGGCACCGGGAGCAGCACGGTCCTCCTGCAGGGCGAGACGGGCGCGGGCAAGGAGCTGATGGCGCGCGAGCTGCACGACCGCGGCCCGACCGCCGAGGGGCCCTTCGTCGAGGTGAACTGCAGCGCGTTCCCCGAGAACCTGCTCGAGAGCGAGCTCTTCGGCTACGAGAAGGGCGCCTTCACCGACGCGAAGCGGACGAAGAAGGGCCTGATGGAGATGGCGAACGGGGGGACCCTCTTCCTCGACGAGATCGGGGAGATGTCGGTCGGCCTCCAGGCGAAGCTCCTGCGCGCGCTCGAGGCGAAGCGCTTCCGCCGCGTCGGCGGCACCACGGACATCCACGTGGACGCGCGGATCGTCGCGGCCACGAACCGGAATCTGAAGTCGCTGGTCGACGAGAAGAAGTTCCGCGAGGATCTCTACTTCCGTCTCGACGTCATTCGCATCGTGATCCCGCCCCTTCGCGAGCGGCCGGAGGACGTGCCGCCCCTGGTCGAGCACTTCGTCTCGGTCTACAACCGGGATCTGCGAAAGTCGGTGAAGGGCGCGACCGACGAGGCGATGGGACTCCTCATGGCCTACCGCTGGCCCGGCAACGTGCGCGAGCTGCGCAACGTCGTCGAGCGGGCGATCCTCCTCGAGAGCGACGAGTGGATCCTTCCCGAGCATCTCCCGGTCGAGATCGTCGGGACGTCGGGCTCGGGGACGCAGGTTCTGGAGGCGCGGCTCCACGGGGAGGGCGGGATCACCACGCTCGCCCAGGCGGAGCGGGTCGCGATCGAGATGGCGCTCGCGCAGGCGGGCGGCAACAAGACGCGCGCCGCGGAGGCGCTCGGCATCTCGCGGCAGACGCTCCGGACGAAATTGAAGGAGTACCGGATCGACTCCCCCGGAGCCCATGGCGGCTGAGCCGTCGGCGGCGGCGTCCGGCGACCGCGCCGGCGCCGCGACGCCGCGCTTCACGCTCGACCGCGGCGGCGCCGTCGCGCCGCGCGCCGGAACGCTCCGAACGCCGCACGGCCCCGTTCGCACGCCGGCCTTCATGCCCGTCGGCACGCAGGGAACGGTGAAGGGGCTCACGCCGGCGGATCTCCGCGCGTCGGGCACCCAGATCGTCCTCTCCAACACCTACCACCTGATGCTCCGGCCCGGCGCGGAGCTGATCCGCTCCCTGGGCGGGCTCCACCGTTTCATGGGGTGGGACGGGCCGATCCTCACCGACAGCGGCGGCTACCAGATCCTCAGCCTGAAGGAGCGCGTGACGATCACCGAGGAGGGCGTGGCCTTCCGCTCGCACCTGGACGGCCGGCCCGAGCTCCTCACGCCCGAGCGCGCGATGGAGATCCAGGCCGACCTCGGCGTGGACATCGCGGTGACGCTCGATCACGCGATCGTCCTCCCGGCGTCTCCCGAGACGGTGCGCGATGCCGGCGAGCGGACCGTTCGCTGGACCGAGCGCTCGCTCGCGCGGTCGGCGGAGCTCGACACGCCGACGGCGCTCCCGCAGCTACGCTTCGCCATCGTGCAAGGGGGCGGCGATCCGGCGCTCCGCGCCGAGATGGCCGCGCGGACGGCCGCGATGCCGTGCGACGGCTTCGCCCTGGGCGGGCTCTCGGTGGGGGAGGCGAAGGCGGAGACGTGGGCCCTCACGGCCGCGGCCACGGCAACGCTCCCCGTGGACCGGCCGCGCTACCTCATGGGCATGGGGACGCCGCGCGATCTCCTCGACGGGATCGCGCGCGGCGTGGACCTCTTCGACTGCGTCCTTCCGACGCGGAACGCGCGGAACGGAATGGCCTTCACGCACGACGGCCCGATCAATATCCGGAACGCGGTCCACGCGCGCGACCCGCGGCCGCTCGATCCCGAGTGCGGCTGCGAGGCGTGCGCGGAGTTCTCGCGGGCGTATCTCCGCCACCTGCATCAGGCGGGGGAGATTCTCGCGCACCGCATGCTCACCTTGCACAACGTGACCTTTTACCAGACACTGATGGCGGGCGCGCGCGCGGCGATCGAGCGCGGCGCCTACGAGGACTTCCACCACGCGGCGACCCGCCGCTACCGCGACCGCGCCGGCGACGACGCCGGGCGCGGCGTCCCAGGAGACACCGAATGATCGACGCCGTCTACGCGCAGGCGGCCGCCCCGGCGGCGCCGTCGGCCGGGGAGCAGATGCTCCACATGGTCACCATTCTCGCCATCACGGTGGGGATCTTCTACTTCATGATCATCCGCCCCCAGCAGAAGCGGGCGAAGGAGACGGCGCAGATGCTCGCGTCGGTCCGCAAGGGGGACCGCGTGCTCACGTCGGGAGGCATCCACGGAACCGTCGTCGGCGTGAAGGACGACGTCGTCGTGCTGAAGGTGGGCGACGACGTGAAGATCGAATTCGCGAAGAGCGCCATCGTGCAGGTGAAGGAGCGTGGCGAGTAAGGACCCGCTTCCGCTCCGTTTCTACGGAGACCCCGTGCTCCGCCGCAAGGCGGACGCGCTTCCGGCCGTCACGCCCGACGTCCGCGACTTGATCGAGGCGATGTTCGCCACGATGTACGCGGAGGAGGGCGTCGGCCTCGCGGCGCCCCAGGTCGGCCGCTCCGTCCGCGTCTTCGTCGTGGACGTGGAGGAGGAGGTAGGCGCGCGCGTGAAGCAGGCCTTCGTGAATCCGAAGATCGTGGAGCGCTCCGGCGAGATCGTGGGCGAGGAGGGTTGTCTCTCCATCCCGGGACTCCGCGCCGACGTGAAGCGCGCGGCGCGCGTGGTGGTGGAGGCGCTCGACGCCGACGGGAATCCGTTCCGCCTGGAGGCGGAGGGGCTCCTGGCGCGCGCGCTCCAGCACGAGCAGGACCACCTCGACGGCGTCCTCTTCCTCGACCGGCTCGGCCCGATCACGCGGCGGCTCCTCGAAGCCAAGTGGAAGCGCGTCCGCCCGTCGGGCGAAGACGTCGCCTGACGGGCGCCGTGCGCCTCGTCTACTACGGAACCCCCGACCACGCGGTCCCTCCCCTGCGCCGCCTCGTCGCGGACGGCCTCGCGCCGCTCCTCGTCGTGACGCGGCGCGACAAGCCCCGCGGCCGCGGCCTCGCGCTCGCACCCTCTCCCGTGCGCGCCGCGGCCGAATCGCTCGGCCTGCCGGTCGTCACGCCCGCCCGCGCGAGCGCCCCCGAGGAAGTGGAGCGGATCCGCGCGCTCGCGCCCGACCTCCTCCTCGTCGTCGCCTACGGGCAGATCCTGAGCCCCGAACTCCTCGCGGTCCCGCGCCTCGGCGCCTTGAACGTCCACTTCTCGCTCCTCCCGCGCCATCGCGGCGCGGCGCCGGTCCAGGCGGCGCTCCTCGCGGGAGACGCGCAGACGGGGGTCAGCACGATGTGGATGACCGAGGGGCTCGACGAGGGGCCGGTCTTCCTCCGCCGCGCGACGCCGATCGCGCCGGAGGAGAACGCGGGGCCGCTCAGCGCGCGCCTCGCCGCGATGGGCGCGGAGCTCCTGGCCGAGACGCTCGCGCGGATCGCGAAGGGCGACTCGATCCGCGAGGAGCAGGATCACGGTCACGCGTCCTACGCGGGGAAGGTGCGGACCGAAGACGGGCGGATCGATCTCGCGGGGCCGGCGGTGACGGCGTCGCGCGTCGTCCGCGCGTTCACGCCCGCGCCGGGCGCGTATCTCGATCTCGAGTCGGGACGGCTCGCCGTGCTCGCGGCGAGCGCGGAACCGGCCGGCGCCGCGTCCTCGGCCGCGCCGCGCGGCGTCGATCCGCTCCCGGTCCCGCCCGGCACGATC
>DATIQI010000043.1:0-5143 GCA_035470985.1 Acidobacteriota bacterium | reverse complement strand
ACGTGGACTGGTGCCAGCGGATGTGGCGCCACGGCTACGAGGTGGTCTACTGCGCGGAGTCCCGCATGGTGCACGAGCACCGGCGCGCCAGCGCGCGGCTGGAGCCGCGCTCCTGGCGGGCGCACCTGGCCGGGCTCCTCCGCTTCACCGAGAAATGGAGCGCGCTCCTCTACGCCGTGAGCCAATACCGCCGCCGCCTCCTGCAAGCGACGACCGTCGCGGGCGACGCCGTCGCCGTCGTCGCGGCCTTCCTGGCCGCGTACGGCATTCGCGCGCTCCTCGAGCCGTGGTTCTCGAAGCCGATCTTCCCGCTGGAGAGCTACGCCGGGCTCCTCGTCTTCGCGGTCGCCATGACCGTCGCGGCGCTGGCGTGGAACGGCCTCTACCGCCGCCTCGCCTTCACCGACGGCATCGACCGCGCGTTCCATCTCGGGCGCGCCGTCGTCCAGGCGGGGCTCCTCCTCATGGCCGCGACCTTCTTCTTCCAGACGCCGCGCTACTCGCGATTCCTCGTGGTTCTCCTCGGGCCGCTCTGCTTCGGCGCGCTCCTCGCGACGCGCGCGCTCCTCGAGCGGGCGGGAGCCGGCGCCCGGAAGCACGGGTTCAACTTCCGCCGCGTCCTCCTCCTGGGGAGCGGCGACGCCGCAGCCCGCGCGCGCGCGGCGCTGGAGGCGGCGCGCGGCGAGGGATTCGAGCCGATCCGGGCCGCGCTGGAAGGCCCCGAGGGCGAGACGCCCGAGGGACTGGCGGCGCGGCTCCAGGCCCTGGTCCAGAGCGAGCGCGTCCAGATCGTCTGCCTGGTGCCGGAGGAGGCGGAGCTTCCGCGGCTCCTCGCCGTCGGCATGGCGCTTCGCGAGAGCGGCGCCGCGGTCTACTGGGCGGGGCCCGCCGCGCAGCTCGCGCCGGTCGGCCCGGAGTCGCGGCTCGGCCCGCTCGACGCCGTGCTCCTCCACGCCCCGAGCCGCGGGCTCGGCCTGAAGGCGAGGAAGCGCGCGAGCGATCTCCTCCTCTCGCTTCTCGTCGCGCCCTGGCGGTGGGGCGGGCTTCGCTCCTACCTCAGCGCCCACGAGGCGCCGCTCGCCCCGGGCGAGGCGTGGCGCCTGGTCTGGTCGGGGGAGCGCTCGTGGATCGGGCGGAGCCGCTACGAGGCCGACCGCTGGGCGGGCGTGCCGGCGTGGGCGCGCCTCGCGCTCCAGTCGCTTCGTCCGGGCGTGGTCTCGCCCGCCGTGACGAACGGCGCCAAGGCCGATCGGAGCGCCCGTCTCGAGCTGGAGCTCGCCTATCTCTCCCGCTTCTCCCTGGCGGAGGACTTGCGGCTCTTCCTTCGGGCGACGCGAACGTCGCGGAAGGAGTCGCGCGCGTGACGGCGCGCGCCCGCCGCGCGGCCGCCGCCGCGGCGTTCCTCCCGCTCCCGGTTCTCCTCCTCGCGGCGCTCGCCGCATCGCCCGCGGGCGCCGCGACGCGGCTCTTCGTCGTGAATCACGTGGCCTCGAACGACGTCCGATGGGCCGGGCCGTGGGGCGCCCGGCTCGCGCTCGCGACGGCCGGCGGCCTGGTCCTCGCCGATACCGCGACGCTCGAGACGTCGAAGCTGGTCCGCGCGTCGAGCGGGCTGCCGTCGGACAACCTCCTCTCGCTCGCGGAGAGCCCGGCCGGCTATCTCTGGATCGGCACCGCCGATCGAGGGCTCGCGCGCCTCCGTCCCGACGGGACGTTTCTCCGGACGCTCACCTCGTTCGACGGGATTCCCACCGATCGCGTGCAGGCGATCCTCCGCTCGGGCGACAGCCTCTGGGTCGCGTCGAGCGGAGGCGTCGCCCTCTTCACGGAGAACGCCGGCACGGGGCAGTTCTCGCTCCGCCGCTCCGACTCGCAGGCGAGCACGGCCGGCGGGATCGTGAACGATGACGTCACGTCCTTCGCGGTCTGGGGCGACACGCTCTGGGCGGGGACCGCCGCCGGTCTCTCGGTCTTCGCCGGCGGCGCCTGGACGCCGCGCGCCACGATCACGACGGCGCGCGTGCAGGCCCTCCTCGTGGCGCGGGACACGCTCTGGATCGGCACGAAGACGGGGCTCCTCGTCTACGCGGGCGGCGTCGCCTCGGCGCGCGGCGCTTCGCTCGAGACCCTCGCGCTCGGAGCGCATCCCGAAGGCGTGGCGCGCGGAAGCGTCTCCGGACCGTTCGTCGAGCGCGCCGACGGCACCGAGTTCGCGCCGGGGATCGGAGGGCTCCCGACCCCGCGCGTGCAGTCGATCCTCACCACGTCGTCCGGACGGGTCTTCGCCGGCACGAACGGGGGGCTCGCGCGCTTCACGGGCGGGACGACGCCGTGGGAGCCGGTCCTGAGCGCGGGGCCGCTCATGAACGGCGGCGCCCAGATCGCGGCGAACGCGCGCGGCGCGTGGGTCACCCTGGGGAACGGGGTGCCCCCCGGCTCCACGGCCGGCTCGCTCCTCCACTACGACGGGCAGGCGTGGAGCGCGATCACGAGCGCGGGAACGGGCGGCCAGCTGCAGCAGGCGTCGCTCTTCGGGATTCTGGCGGACCGCGCCGGGCGGCTCTGGCTGGGTCACTGCTGCTCGAACAGCTTCGGCGCCGCGCGCCCCCGCGCCGAACGGTGGGACCCCGCCGCCGACGTCTGGGAGCAGCTCCCGGCCTACAACCTCATCGGGTGGGCGGACGGCCCCACCGGCCGCGTGACGGGGGTCGGGGTGGAGTACGAGCAGGGCGTCTACCTCTTCGACGCGTCGAGCGGGGCGCTCCTCGACTCGCTCACGCCGACGAACACGACCGGGGGCCTCACTCGCGAGAATCTGCGCGACGCCGCGTACGACCCGCTCGGCCGCGGCTGGTTCGCGACCGCCGACAACGGCGTCGATCGCTGGACGGGGCAGGGGACCGACACGCGGGCGGACGACGTCTGGTCGCACTTCGCGGGGGGATTCCCGAGCCTCCAGACGACGTCCCTCGCGGTCGTCTCCGCGGCGGACGTCTGGGTGGGGACGCGCGCCGGCGCCGTGCGGCTGGTGAATGACGCGCCCGACTTCGCCGCCATGGCGTCGGTGAACGCGATCCTCGGCGGGGTCGGCGTGAACGATCTCGCCGTCGACTCCGAGCGCGGCGTCTGGATCGCGTCGAGCGTGGGGCTCCTGCGCGTCGCGGCGACCGGCGCCGTGGAGTCCTTCGGCGCGGGCGACGGGCTCGCCTCCTCCGACGTCCTCGGACTGGCGTGGGACGAATCGCGCGACGTCCTCTGGGCGCTCTCCTCCGGAGGCGTCTCGGAGATCCACCCCGGATTCGGCGACCGCTACGCGTTCGACGACGGCTCCTTCCTCTATCCGAATCCCGTCGGCGTCTCCTCCGCGCCGGTCCGGCTCGGCGGCATCTCGGGCGAGGTGCGCGGCGAGATCCGCGATCTCTCGGGCGCGAAGATTCGCGCGTTTCGCGCCGATCCCGCATCGCCCGCCTTCTGGGATCTCCGCGACGACGACGGGAACCTGGTCGCGCCCGGCGTCTATCTCGTCGTGCTCCGCCAGGGCGACGTCGGGCGCGTCCTCCGCGTCGCCGTCACGCGATGAAGCGGCCCCGGCGATGACGCGGCCGTCCCGATGAGGCTCGAACCGCCCGTCCTCCATCGCGCCGATCCCGATCCCGCGCGGTGGGACTCGTTGGTGTCCGCGTCGGAGGGGGCGAGCCTCTTCCACACGACCGAGTGGGCGCGCCTCTGGACGGAGGAGTGGCCCGACGCGCGGTGGGAAGCGCTGGTGGTGGAGGACGCGGTCGGCTACGCGGCCGGCCTCGGCGCGATCGTCCGGCGGCGCGGTCCGTTCCGCACCGTGGACGCGATGCCGTTCGCGACGTACGGCGGGCCGATCGTCCGGCGCGGACACCCCGACCCGCAGGGACTCGCCGCGGCGCTCCTGGAGGGATTCGCGCGCTGGATCGGGGGCGCCACGGTGCTCCGCGCGGGACTCGCGTGGTACGAGGGCGACCGCGAGGCGTTTCCCGAGCGCCTCGTGCCGGTCGAATCGTTCACGCACGTGCTGCCGCTCGGCGCCGACTACGAAGAGGTGGCCTCGCGCTTTTCCCCTTCCACGCGCCGCCTCGTGCGCCAGGCGGACGAGAGCGGGCTGACCATCGAGGTGGCCGATACGCGCGAGAAGCTCGACGCGTTCTACGAGATGACGGTCGAGACCGTGCGCCGCCGCGGCGGAACGCCGAAGCCCCGCTCGATCTACGACCGCATCTTCGAGCGCCTGGTGCCGCGCGGGCTCGGACGGTTCCATCTCGTCCGGCACGGCGGCGACGCGGTCGCCGGGAGCCTCCACTTCTTCCACGAGGGCGTGGCCACGAACTGGCTTCCGGTCTCGCGCGCGTCGGCCTGGACGCTCCGGCCGAACAATTTCCTGATCGCGGGCCTCCTCGAGACGCTCTGCGCCTCCGGCTACGTCGCGTACAACTTCGGGGCGTCGCCGCCCGACGCGGCGGGGCTCATCCGGTTCAAGGAGGGCTGGGGCGCGCGCCGCCGCCCCGTTCTCCTCGCGGGTCGCCGCACGGGACTCCACCGGCGGCTCCGGCCGTAGGCGCCCGGTGCGGATCCTCCTCCTCGGCCACGCGCCGTCGGTCCACACGCAGCGCTGGGCGCGCGCGCTGGCCGGGCGAGGGCACGCGATCCGGCTCCTCTCGGTCGTCCCGGCGCCGGGAGCGCCCTATCCCGGCGAGCCGGTGGGGAATCCCGGCGCGGCGCTCCCGTTCCTCCGCTACGCGAGCGCCCGCGGGGCCGTGCGCGACGTCCTGGCGTCGTGGAAGCCGGAGGTCACGGTCGCCCACTTCCTCCCGAACTACGGATTCCTCGGCGCCCTCGCGGGCGCGCGCCCGCTCCTCCTCGTCGCCTGGGGCTCCGATCTCCTCGTGAACGCGCGGCGGACGCCGTTCCACGCGGCCCGCGCGCGCTGGGTGCTGGAGCGCGCCGATCTCGTCCACGTGGACGCCGAGAACCTGGCGGAGGCCGCCCGCTCGCTCGGCGCCGCGGCGCCCCGCGTCTGGGCGCGCCCCTGGGGCGTCGAGACCGCCGCGCTCGCCGCGAGCGAGCCGTGGGGGGATCGCTTCCGACGCGCGGGGACGCTGCGCCTGCTCTGGAC
>DATIQI010000042.1:0-10124 GCA_035470985.1 Acidobacteriota bacterium | reverse complement strand
CTACCACGCTTCACGTTAGAAGCGTCCACGCGGACTTCCGTGGACGACGTGGACGGTGGACGCTGAAAACGGCCGTCTGAAGCGCCCGAGCCGGAGTGTAGGAGGAATGTAGGAAACTCGTGCGGCGCGAGGTATCGTGTTGTGGCGTCGGGGGATGAGCCCGGAAATCGCGTAACCCCCTGGCGCATCGGAGTGTCCGGGAGTGTCCCGGAGTCCCCCGGAGTGTCCGGGAGTGCCCCATGGGACTAACTCAAAATCCCGTGAGGCTTACCCCTCGTGCGGGTTCGACCCCCGCCTCCGGCACCAAGTTACGCGAACGCGCAAGACGCGCGTTTTCCCCGCCTCCAGTGGTTCTCCCAGTGGTTCTCCGAGGAGCGTGCGACGCGCGGCGTGAGTCACGCGGCACAACGCGCTCCGTCCTTCCCCCTTCATCGAGCGCTCGGCGGATTGGCGGTGGTCCCGCCGGCATCCGGCGTTCGAGGTTTCCCCAGGTCAGGGTTCTGCGCTGCGCGGGTCCGCCTCGATCCCCGGCAGATGCGGTTCCCCCCTGGGGACCACGACCCGTTTGCTCCTTTGGTGGCACTCATCCTGAGAGCGACCACGGGTGTAAGATCCAGTGTGTCGGTCACTCGGGAGGTTCCATTATGAAATGCCTTCGGCCGCTTCTGGCCGTTCTAGTCGTTGCCAGTTCCGCGCTCCCCGCTGGGGCCACCGCGTTTCCCTACTTCATCGACTTCACCGTGAAGGGGGATAGACCCGGACAGCCGACGGACCCCGTGAATGGGAGCTTGACCTCCTACGGCTTCTTCTCGTTCGACAGCAGCCTGATTCCACCTGGCGGAGGGGATCTTTGGGGAGAGGTTCGGAATGGGCCAAGGGGTACGGAGATCTTGGGGCTGGGAGCCACCTCTCTCCAATTCACGTGGGACAGTCACACGTGGACTACGGAAGACGCGGACCTGTTCCAAATCCATTTTGACACCAACGGGAACTGCCTCGTTTGGTCTATTGGCGGCAACACGGTGGCGCTCAATATTATCAGTGCAGGCAGTTATCCCGACTTCTGGGTGACGGGTGCGCGTGGCGGAATGGACTTCAAGTACTCGACAGCGAACAGCCTCCGCCTCTTCCGCATCTTCGACGGAACCTTGACCGCTTGGAGACAAAGTTTTGGGGCCAAGGCGTTCGTCGAGTCGTCGATGCGCACTCTCCCGGTGGGGCCGAGCGGCCCAGAACTCCGCGTGTGGATCGAGCCGATTGAACGCGCCTTCGATATCAGTGATATCGATCCGTTGAGTCTGGAACTGTCTGGCCCGGAACTGGGGAGCGTTTCGATTCGCCCCACAGCCTCAAAGCCCCTCCTCCTCTCGGATCGAGATCATAACGGGGTGGCCGATCTCGGTCTCTCATTCCGGGGCGAGGACGTGTATCGATTGAGCGGCGGCACAGTTGGTAGGCGCGTTGCCCCCATGGTGGTGAGGGGTCAACTCCTCGATGGGCACTTCGTGCGCGCCGAAGTCGACGTCAACGTCGTGGGCACGGGCCCGACCCTTCGGGTCAACGTCTCTCCGAACCCCCTGAATCCGACCGGAACCCTCTCCTTCCAGACAAGCGGCGCCGCGCCAGCGCGCATCCAAGTGTTCTCTGCCAGTGGTAGTCTCGTCCAAACCCTTCTCGACGTCTCCACACTACCGCCCGGGCTGCACGAGATCCGCCTGGGAGCGGCCGCTCGCAATGACCGCCCACTAGCTACCGGCGTGTACTTCTACCGCGTCCAGGCGGACGGGAAAGAGGCACACGGTCGGCTGGTGGTCCTGAAGTAGCGCCTCCTCGATCCCTGGACAGAGTGAAGCGCACCAGTGATGCCAACACGGAGGAAGGACACGCCGTGTCAGCCCATCACGGGGCGCAGGGGACACGATCAAGTTACACACCACGTCCTGCCCCAATCCCGACTGATCGTCCATAAGACGCTTTCGCCGGCGGCTCTTGTGCGGAGGAGCCAGTTGTGGCGCTGGTCAGGGGGCCGATCCGAGACTTCTACGCGGCGTGGAGGACGGCGTGCAAGGCGGCCGGGACTCCGGGCTCGATACCGCACGACCTGAGACGCGGAGCGGCGCGGCGGATGGAGCGGGCGGGGTTGGCGCGGAGCGTGAGCATGAAACTCCTCGGGCACCGCACGGCCTCGATTTTCGAGCGGTACGCCATCGTGGCGGAGTCCGACCTTGTGGACGGCGTGCGGCGCCTCGCGGGGCTGGAAGCGGCCGAGCAAGCGGAGGAGCAGAAGCAGTGACCTCCAGTGGTTCCTCCAGTGGTTCGCAGCGCGCTTCTGGGCGGAATGGCCTGCTTCGGGGATCGCTGGACTGTCGAGGTGTGGCCGTGGAACCCGCTGTGATTGGCTACCATAGCGTCCCATTCCACGCGGAAGCGGGCCATGGGCGGGGTGCCTTGGTACGTCCTCAAAATCCCGTGAGGCTTACCCCTCGTGCGGGTTCGACCCCCGCCTCCGGCACCAGTTTGCCGCGCCGCATCGCGGGATCGGCGCTACCATGAATCCAGCGCCCTGACCCGGCGCGCCCGCCCCAGACCCTCGGCTTCGCGCGTGGAACGCGCCTCGATGGAACCGCCGTGTCGGTTCCGAACCCCAACCGAGGGGATGCCATGAGAATCACCAGAATCCTCCCGCTCGCGCTCGGTGCGCTCCTGGCCGGCCTCGCCGCCTACGCCAGCGCGGAGCCGGCGCCTCAGATCACCACTGGAGACCGAATCAAGGTCGAGACGACCACGCCGGCGCGCGCTCACGTCGGCACGTTCGTCGGGCTCGACGACAGCACGCTCTCGCTCCGTCCCTCGGTGAACGACGCCGCGATCGAGATCCCGCGATCCGACATCGCGGCGCTCTCCGTCTCCACGGGCCATCGCTCGCGATTCAGGAAAGCGCTCTTCGGCGTCGGAATCGGCGCGGTGTCTGGTTTCCTTCTCGGCTACTCGTCGGGCGACGACGAGCATGGGGCGTGGGACTTCTTCTGGTTCACCGCCGAGGAGAAGGGGCTGATCATCGGAACGTACTTCGCGGTCGCGGGCGGGATCGTCGGGCTCGCGCTCAATCCGGGCGATCGCTGGAGCCGGGTTCCCGTCGAGACGCTCCGGGTCGCGCCCCACGTGACGAGCGCGGGCGTGCCGGGCGTAGCCGTGACGCTTCGGTTCTAGCGGGTGAGCGGGATCGCGAGGCGCCGCGCTACGCGACGCCCCGGAACAGGCGATCGATCCTTGGCCGGAACTTCTCGCCGTCCCAGGACCAGTAGAGGAACATCGCCTTCCCCTTCACGTTGTCGAGGGGAAGGGGGCCCCAGAAGCGGCTGTCGAGGCTGTTGTCCCGGTTATCGCCCATCATGAAGATGGTGCCCGACGGAACGGTGTAGGGGCCGAAGTTGTCGCGCGCGCTGATCTCGCGGGGGAGGACCCGGGAATCGTCGTGCTGGACGTACGGCTCGTCGCGCCGGTTCCCGTTCACGTAGAGGACCTTGTCCTTGATCTCGATCGTCTGGCCGCCCACGGCGACGCAGCGCTTGTTGAAGTCCTGGCGTGGATTGGGCGGGTAGCGGAAGACGATGACGTCGCCGGCTTTCGGCTGGCGGAACGCGGGGAAGCGGTGATGGAAGAACCGCTGCCCGTTCCAGCCGAGGTCGATCTCGGAGCCGTAGAGCATCTTGTTGATGTAGAGGAAGTCGCCGATCAGGAGCGTCCGCTCCATCGATCCGCTCGGAATCTGATACGCCTGCGCCACCACGCCGCGAAACGTGATGATGATCGCGAGCGAGATGACCGCGGTCTTCACCCATTCCTTCACCGTGTCGCCCTTCTTCGGCGCGTGGCTCCGGTGCGATTCCTTCCGGCGGGACGACTCGTTCCCAGCGTCCTTCTTCATCTCCAGGCTCCTCATGGTGGGTCGCGCCGCGCCCCCCGCTCGGGCGAACGCGAAAATTTCCAGTAATTATGCGCTCTTCCAGGGCACCTTGCAATGCGCGGGCGTATCCCGGCACGGGCCGCTCCGGGCTAACCGACACCGCGGCAAAATCCTGGCCGGTCCCGGCCGAGTGGCCCCCTCCTTGCTCTATACAGGCCTACGTCGTTCAGGGGCAGGCTCCCACGGAGGGGGATCGCAGGGTCCGTCTCGTCGAGGGGGTCCACCATGACTCGCCCGCATCGGAATCACTACGCGCGCTTCCTCGCACTCGTTTCGGCCTTCGCCTTGCTGCTCACGGCGAAGATCGCCGGCGCGGCGCCGCCGGTCCTCACCGTTCCCGGTTCGCAGAGCGTGAGCGAGAACCAGAGCCTCCAGTTCGGAGTGTCGGCCGTCGACCCGGAAGGGCAGAGCGTCGATCTCCGGGCCACGGGCGTTCCGTCCGGGGCGTCGTTCACCGACAACCGGAATAACACCGGAACGTTCGCTTGGACTCCGGTGAACGGAGACGCCGGATCGTACTCGGTCGCCTTCACGGCCGACGACACGTTTGGCGGCCTGGACACCGAGCCCGTCGCGATCACGGTTCTGGACGGGAACACGCCGCCCTATCTCGGCCCGATCGCCGACCGGACGATGGACCCGGAGACGATGGCGATCTTCTCGTTCTGGGCCATCGACGACGACTCCGACCCCCTGACGTTCCGCCAGACCGGCGTCCCGGCGTGGGGCCAGTTCGCCGACTACGGCGACGGAACGGCGAGTCTCATCCTGGTGCCGCCGGCAGGCTCGGGCGGCGACTATCCGATCACGATCCACGTCTCGGACGGCACCGACGAAACCTCGCAGACGTTCCTGGTCACGGTGACCGGAGCGAGCCAGGAGCATCCGCCGGTCCTCCAGCCGATCGCCGACCTGACGCTGGCGGAGGGCGCCACGGCCGTGCGCGACCTGAGCGCCTCGGACTCCGATGGCGACGCGCTCACCTGGAGCTCGACGCTTCCTCCGTTCGCCACGTTCTCCGTGCTGACGAACGCGGGCGGGTCGTCCACCGCCCGGGTCTCGGCGGCGCCGGGCTACTGCAAGGCCGGCGACTACGCCTCGAGCGCCACGGTGAGCGACGGTACGGCGTCGCACCAGCAGTCGTTCGTCATCCACGTCACCGACACGCCGCGGTCGCCCGTCTGGAACGAGCCGGCGGCCGGGACCGTGGTGGAGCTTCTCGTCGACACCGAGACGACGCTGCCCTTGGCCGGTGCCGATCCCGACGAGGAGTGCGGCGGCCCCGCGCCCGTCTTCGCGATCGCGAGCAGCGACGCGGGAAGCGCGCTGGTGCTCGAGCTCCTTCCCGGCGGCGGCGGCGACGCCGACCTCCGCGTCCGCGCCGGCGCGGCGCCCGGGGAGTATCACGTGGTCCTGCGGCTGAAGGACGGCGCCGACGCGTCGCGCTACGTGGATCGCTCGGTGACCGTGAAGGTGCAGGAGTCCGGACGCGTCGCGGAGGCGCGCGCTTGGACGCGGCCGAAGGAGATCCATCTCTGGCTCGGCTCGTCGTGGCAGCGCTTCTATCTCGAGCCGGGCGCCGAAACGTTCGCGCCGGCCGACGTCGATCCCTCCTCGATCCGCGTGTCGGCGTGGGAAGGCGCGGGCTCGGGCGGCTCGGCGATGATCCTGCCGGGCACGTGCGTCGTCGGCACCGACAACGACGAGAACGGCGTTCTCGAGCTTCGCTTCGACGTCGCGAAGAGCGACCTCGGCCTGCTCTTCCAGAATCTGGTCGAACCGGCGGAGGGCCTCGTCACGGTCACCGCGACGCTCCACGGCGGCGGTCCCGTGAGCGCGACGTTCGCGACGCGCGTCCATCCGGACAAGAAGCGCGCGATCAAGCGCTGCGGCCCGAATCCGCTGAATCCCGAGGCGGTCGTGGAGGTGGAGACCGACACCGAGGGCCGGCTTCGCGTGATGGTGTTCGACGTGAGCGGACGGATGGTGCGCGTGCTCCACGACGAAGCGAACGCGCCGGCCGGTTCGCGCGAGATCCGTTTCGACGGGCACGACGGCCGCGGCCGCCAGCTCCGGGCGGGCCGCTACTTCGTCCGCGTGGAGTCGACGCGCGGCCTCGATTCGACGCCGCTCACGATCCTCCCGTAAGCCGCACCGAGGCGGGCGGCGCTAGACCTGGCCGCCCGCCTCGAGCCCCGCGCTCGCGCCGAGGAGCGCGTGGAGCCACTCCCTCCAGATCGGCGCCAGCCACCACTTGAGTCCGATGTCGAGCAGGAGCAGGAAGAGCGAGAAGAGGGCGAGACGCGCCACGGCGCCGCCTTCCGGAACGCGCGCGACGGCGCCCGCGACGCCCCAGCGCCGCGCGTAGAAACGCCGCCAGCCCCAGAGCGCGCCCGCCGTCCCCGCCAGGATGAACGAGAGGACCCGCGCCACCGACCAGGGTGGCCACGCGACCAGCGCCGTCCCGATGGGGGACGCGGCGGGATCGGCGTTCGCCACCACCCACCCGACGTAGCCGTTCATGTAGCCGAGGAGGAGCGAGCCGAGGAGGAGCGCGGCCGCCCCGAGCGTCGCGGCGGAGAGGATCCAGACGAGCGCGTATTCGACGAGGACGCGCGGGAGGAAGAGGGCAATGTTCCCCTCGGCGCCTCGACCGGTCGCGATCCACGCCACCATCTCGTTTCGGAAGTCGCTCGCGTGCCAGATGGTCTGGAGCGCGGCCTGCGGCGCCCGCGCCGCGGCGGCCACCGTGGAGACGGTGAGCGCGCCCGCCCAGACGATGGCGAGGAACGCGGCGTCGCTCGCGCGTTCCTCGCGGATGGCGCGCGCGTAGACCCACGCGAGCGGGAGCATCGGGAGGAGCGCGAAGAGCGGGGGCCACCGCAGCGAGAGGAGGACCCAAGGGAGTACGAGGGCCGGGATGACAGCCGTGAGGAGAGCGGATATCATGTTCGGTCCGAACTGTAGCAGGGCCGAATCCCGAACCCAAAGGAGAAGTCCATGCTTCCGGAATATCGGAGCACCACGTACCTAGATTATTCGCGCCCCGAGCACGACGCCGGGATGCGCGAGGCGCTGGCGCTGGTCCGCTCGCAGGCGGGCGCGGCGCACCCGCTCGTGATCGGCGGGAAGCGGATCCAGACGAAGGAAACGTTCCAGAGTTTCAATCCGGCGAACCCGACCGAGAGCCTCGGCGTGTTCTCGAAGGGCTCCGCGGAGCACGTGCCGATGGCCGTGGAGGCCGCGACGAAGGCGTTCGCGGCGTGGGCCGCCATCCCGGCCGAGGAGCGCGCGAACGTCCTCCTGCGCGCCGCGGGAATCCTCCGCCGCCGCCGGCACGAGATGAGCGCCACGATGGTGCTCGAAGTGGGGAAGAACTGGGGCGAGGCCGACGGCGACACGGCCGAGGCGATCGACTTCTGCGAGTTCTACGCGCGGGAGATGATCCGCTACGCCGAGCGCCAGCCGATCACGCCGTACCCCGGCGAGAACAACGCGCTCGTCTACATCCCGCTCGGCGTCGGCGTCGTGATCCCGCCCTGGAACTTCCCGTGCGCGATCACGCTCGGCATGACGGTCGCCACCATCGTCACGGGGAATACGTGCATCCTGAAGCCGTCGAGCGACGCGCCCCTCATCGCCTGGAAGCTCTTCGAGGTGCTGGAGGAGGCGGGGGTCCCGCCCGGGGTTCTGAATTTCCTGCCGGGCTCGGGCGGGGTGATCGGCGACGCGCTCGTCGAGCATCCCCAGGTCCGGTTCGTCGCCTTCACCGGCTCGATGCCGGTCGGGATCGGAATCAACGAGCGCGCGGCGAAGGTGGCGAAGGGCCAGATCTGGCTGAAGCGCGCGATCCTCGAGATGGGCGGCAAGGACTTCACGATCGTGGACGAGGACGCCGATCTCGACGCGGCCGTGTCGGGCGTCTACGCGGCCGCGTTCGGCTTTCAGGGGCAGAAGTGCTCGGCCTGCTCCCGGGCGATCGTTCACAAGAAGATTTACGACGAGTTCCTCGCGCGCCTCGAGCCGAAGGTGAAGGCGATGACGGTCGGGCCGACGGAGCAGAAGGAGCACTACCTGGGACCGGTGGTGAACGCGAGCGCGGAGAAGGGGATCCTCGAGTACATGGAGATCGGGAAGAAGGAGGGGCGCCTGATCGCCGGCGGCGGCAAGCACTCCGGCCCCGGATACTTCCTCCAGCCGACCGTCTTCGCCGACATCGCCTCGAACGCGCGGATCGCGCAGGAGGAAATCTTCGGACCGGTCCTCGCGGTCGTCCCGACCTCGTCGTTCCAGGAGTCGATCGAGATCGCGAACGGCACGATCTACGGGCTGACCGGCGCCTACTACTCGCGCGACCGGGCGAAGCTCGTAGAAGCGAAGGCGCGGCTCCACGTCGGCAATCTCTACCTGAACCGCAAGTGCACCGGCGCCCTCGTGGGGATCCATCCCTTCGGAGGGTTCAACATGAGCGGCACCGACTCGAAGGCGGGCGGCCGCGACTACCTCGGCCTCTTCATGCAGGGGAAGGCGATCACCGAATACGTCGGCTGAGCCGCGCGCACGGCCGTGAAGCAGCGTCAACCGGCGTCGACTTCGTGTCGGCGCCGGTTTGCGTTGGTGGACGGCGCGCCCGCGCGCGGTGACGTCCCGCGGGCGGGCCGGAGCCGATGGCGACGCGCGATTCCCGGCGCGCCGCGAAGCCGCCTCCCGCTGGCACGCACCTGGCAAGGAACCTCAGGACCCCGCGTTTCGTCACGCCATGCCAGGGAGGTGCCCGTGCCGCGATTCGTCCGGTCGTCGCTACTGCTCGTCGTGTTCCTCGTCTTCGCCGGCCCCGCCTGGGCCGGGCTCCTCACCCTCACGGTCGTTTCGGGGCTCACGACGCCCGACGGGGAGACGATCATCCTCGATCCGCTGCTTCAGGAATCGCTCTCCGGGTCGACGCTGACCCAGCTCGGCACGCCGGCGCTCTTCGATCCCGTGCTGCAAGGCGCGCTCGGGATCACCGTTCGGATCACGAACACGTCGGACCAGGAGATCGCGTTTCCCGACCTCCTGCCCGGGATCTCGGTCCTGACGTCGGTCTCCGGGATCAGCGGCTACTCGGCGCGGACGAACGTGGCGGCGGGAGGGAGCGCGAGAAGCGGCGGAGATGGCGTCGAGGGCGCCGTGAGCCGTACGGTCCTCGATCTGACCGTGCCGCTCGACGTGGCCTCGAGTCCCGTCGTCGGTTCGCACGGAGGCGGGGGCGGCGCCGGCACGGGCGTGGCCGATTGCTGGATCTCGGTCACCGGCGCCTCGGGGTACGAGCTCGCCGAGTTCCTGGCGGGGCTAAGGCTCGCGCCCGGCGCGTCCGTCGACATTCCCGACTTCATTCGGATCGCGGCGTTCGGACGAGCCGTGGAGGGCGCGCGGATCGCGTTCGGATTCGATCTGCCGACTTTCTCGAGCGGCGGCGTCTCGGTGACGACCACCGCCTGGACGGGCGCGTTCACGGGGCCCGCTCCGCCGGGAGGTCCCGGGGGCGATCCGGTGGCCGTGCCGGAGCCCGGCACGACGGCGGCCTGGCTGGCGGGTCTAGCGGGGCTCTGTGCGGGAGGCCGCTTCCGGCGCATGGAACGCGATCGCGTCGAGGAGCGCGCGCGCGAAGTCCGGTAGCGTGTCGTCGCGGGCGCCCATGCTGACCACGCGGTCGCCGGCGCGAACGCCCTCGGCGACCGCGTGGGCGGCCGCGGCGCGCGTCGGAGCGACGGAGGCGCCGACGCCGAGCGCCACGAGGCGCGCGACGAGGTCGTCGGAGCGGATGGAGCGGTCGGCCGTGCCGCCCGCGTCGTAGATCGGGGAGAAGAGGAGGCGGTCGTCGGGCCGGAGGGCGCGGTGGAACGTCTCCACCAGCGCGTCGGCGAAGAAGCGGGTCGGGCCGTATCCGTGCGGCTGGTAGCAGACCCAGAGCCGTCCCTCGGGGCGGAGCGCCTCGAGGGCGGCTCCGATCCTCCCTCGGGAAGTTCTCTCGGAAATTCTCTTCAAGGTCGGAACCACGATCGCGTCCGTAACGGAACAGCCTCATTTCGCCACGCACACCTTCACCCTTAGCTTTCACGCCAAACTCCACGGCCAGGGCGTTGGCGACTTGCTCGACAGTTACGTTCGCGCGGCC
>DATIQI010000041.1:0-1919 GCA_035470985.1 Acidobacteriota bacterium | reverse complement strand
GCGCCGCGCCACCTCCGCCGCGGCGGCGTGCATCGCGTCGAGATGACGCCGGCGCCCCTCTTCCGTCGGCGCCGAGTAGGGTCCCGCCACCGCGATCAGCATGACCGCGAGGGTAGCAGACTTGGCCCGTCCCGCTTCAGGGCGTAGAGTGGGCCGGTTCCGATCGAACGCCCCAGCCCACCACGTTCCGAGGAGACCGCATGCACGACTCCGATCGTGACTCCGAGCGAGGCACCGAGCGCGATATCGACCGCGAGATCGACCGCGAGGTCCCCCGCGACGGCGCCCAGGACGCCGCTCCCGACCCCGGCGCCGCGCCCGGACGCCCGATGGAGCGCCGGCGCTTTCTCCACCTGATCGCCGCCGGAGGCGCGGCCGCCGCGGCCGCCGGCTTCCCCGTCGCGGCGCCGGCCGAGACGCCGGGCGCGAAGGCGCGGCCTCCGCGCGCGGCGAAGAAGCCGATCCCCGCCGCCGTGGAGCGCGAGCTCGCCTCGCAGCGAACGACGATCGCGGACATGCTGAAGGTGATCCGCGACTACGAGCTCCCGGCGGGCAGCGACCCGGCCGTCTCGTTCCGGGCCATCCGCGCCGCGAGGCCGCGGCGGGAGGGACGCTGATGCTCCACGACGACGTCTTCTTCCTTCCCGCGGCCGAGCTGGGCCGCCGGATCCGCGCCCGGAAGCTCTCCCCCGTGGAACTGACCGAGGGCTACCTCCGACGCATTCGGACCCACGCGCCCACCCTGAACGCGTTCGCCACGGTCACCGGGGACCTCGCGATGGAGGAGGCGCGCCGGGCCGAGCGCGAAGTCTCCCGCGGGATGTCGCGCGGACCGCTCCACGGCGTCCCGTACGGCGCGAAGGACCTTCTCGCGACGGCCGGCATCCGGACGACCTGGGGCGCTCGCCCGACCCGGGACCAGATTCCCGATCGGGACGCCACCGTCGTCCGGCGTCTTCGCGAGGGCGGCGCGGTCCTCCTTGGAAAGCTCTCCATGGTCGAATTCGCGGGCTGCCTCGGCTACCGGTGGGCGAATGCATCGCTTCAAGGTCCGGGCCTAAATCCATGGAACACCAAGCGCTGGACCGGAGGCTCTTCGTCCGGATCGGGCGCCGCCACGGCCGCCGGCCTGGTCGGGTTCTCCATCGGAACGGAGACCTGGGGCTCGATCCTCTGCCCGTCCGCGTTCTGCGGCGTGACGGGGCTCCGCCCCACGTACGGCCGCGTGAGCCGCGCCGGGGGGATGGTCGGATCGTGGACCCTCGACAAGATCGGTCCGATGGCCCGCTCCGCCGAGGACTGCCGGTTCATCCTCGAGGCGATCGCGGGGCCCGATCCCGACGACCCGAGCAGCGTGGACGAACCGCGCCGGTTCGACCGCCCGGCGCGCGCCCGGGCGCGACGGAAGGGCGCGATCGTCCGGACCGACTTCGCGAAGACGAAGGGCGCCGAGGCCGAAGTCGGCGCCGCGTTCGACGCGGCCCTCCCGGCGCTTCGAGAGATCGGGCTCGATCTCGAGGAGGCGACGCTCCCCGACTTCCCGGCGTCCGAGGTGACGACCACCGTGCTCTACGCGGAGGCCGTCTCGACGTTCGAGCGGTTCTTCCGGGACGGGTCGGTGCGGCAGCTGACCGACGTCTACGCGCCCTACCAGGAGGAGATCGCCCGGCCGATCTCGGGGGCCGACTACGTGAAGGCGATGCGGATGCGCCGCGTGATGCAGGAGCGGATGGCGGAGTTCTTCGGCCGCTACGACGTGATCGTGGCGCCGAACTTCCTCTCCGTGGCGCCGCCCATCGACCGGGACTTCTTCGAGACGCTCCCCTACGCCGACCCGGTCGGCGCGTTCGGGAACGGTTGCGGTTTGCCCGCGATCGCGCTCCCCTGCGGGTTCGGGCGGGGGCGGATGCCCGCGGGAC
>DATIQI010000040.1:0-4409 GCA_035470985.1 Acidobacteriota bacterium | reverse complement strand
GTCCACGACCGAGCCCGATCCGCGCACGCGCCCGACCGGAATGGCGAGCGCGCGCAGCTGCGCGAGCGCCTCCCGGACGGAGAGCCCGCGCAGGTCGGGCATGATCCGATCGCCCGCCTCGACGTCCGAGGCGAGCGTGAGCGCGACCGTGGCGCCGCGGCGCGCCGGCGCGCCCGCCGGCGGATCCTGCGCCAGCACGCGGGCGCCGTCGCCGCTCACCGCCACGTCGTAGCCCCGCCGGCCGAGGAGCTCGCGCGCCCGTCCCGGCGCGAGGAGCCGGACGTCCGGCACCCGTTCGCCCGCGGGATCGGCGTCGGGCACGTCGGCCCGGACCAGCTCCGCGGTCGGCATCCGGAGCGGGCCGCGGCCCTGCGCGCCCCATGCCGCGAGGATCTCGCGGAAGACCGGGGCCGCCACCTCGCCGCCGTAGTAGGCGCCGCGCGGCTCGTCGAGGATCACGAGGCCGACCACGGCCGGATCCTCCGCCGGCGCCATGCCGACGAAGGAGGCGATGTAGGCGCCCGCGCCGTAGCCGCGGCTCCCCTCGATCGTCTTCTGCGCCGTGCCGGTCTTCCCCGCGACCTCGCACCACGGAAGCGCCGCCTCGGCGCAGGTCCCGTCGGTGACGGCGTCGCGGAGGAACGAGCGGAACGTGCGCGCGGTCTCCTCGGAGACGACGCGCCGGACCCGCTCGACCGGGTACTCGCGGATCGGCTCGCCCTCCTCGTCCACCAGCGCCGAGGCGATCCGGGGCCTCAGGAGCATCCCGCCGTTCGCGATGGCGGCGTAGGCCATCACGACCTGGATCGGCGTCACCAGGACCTCGTGGCCGATCGAGATCGTGGCGAGCGAGCGGTTCGACCATCGGGCGGGCTCGCGGATGACGCCCGGCGCCTCGCCCGGGAGCGGCACGCGCGTCGGCTGCCCGAAGCCGAAGAGCCGCGCGAAGCGGTAGAGCCGCTCGGCGCCGACCTTCGTTCCGATCTGCGCGTAGCAGACGTTGCTCGAGTGCGCGGTGGCGCGGCGGACGGTGAACCAGCCCGTCTCCTCGTGCGAGTCGTGGATGGTGAAACCGCCGAGATCGGCCTTCCCCTCGAAGACCCAGAAGGAGTCGGAGGGAGCGAGGATCCCGTCCTCCAGCGCGGCGCAGCCGGCGAGGATCTTGAACGTGGAACCGGGCTCGTACTGGTCGGCCACGACGCGGTTGCGGTGCCGCGCGCCCGGGGCGCCCGGTCCGTCCACGGTCGCCATCGCGAGGATGTCGCCCGTCTTCGGATCGACGAAGACGGCCATGCCGCTCTTCGCGCCGGTCCGGACCACCGCCTCGCGCAGCTTCATCACCGTCACCGACTGCGCGTCGAGATCGAGGGTCGTCACGAGGCTGCCGCCGGCGTCGGGGATCTTCACCATGGACCGGGGCAATTCATAGCTCGTGCCGCGGCCGTCGCGGTAGAGGGTCGCCCACCCCGGCGTTCCCTGCAGCTCGCGCTCGAAGACCTGCTCCAGCCCCTCGAGCCCGTGCCCCTCGTTCCCCACCACGCCGATCACGGGACGCGCGACGTCGTCGAGCGGATAGACGCGCCCGGGCACGGCGTCGATGTGAACGCCCTCCGGAAGCCGCGTCGTCTTCATCGCCAGTTCCTGCTCGGGCTTCAGCTGGGAGGAAATGCGGATGTACGCGCGATGCTGGCCGCGCCCCTGCTTGTAGCGCCGCACGCCCTTCGCGCCGACGGCCTTCCGGATGAAGTCCTGGGCCGCGACGGCGTTCCGCACCTCGCGCGGCCGGACCGACACTTGGCTCAGCGCGACGTTCTCGGCCAGCGGCCGGAGGTGGCGATCGAAGATCCGCCCCCGCTCCGGCTCCAGGATGACGCGGCGCGTCTGCTGGGAGCGCGCGGCGTTCGCGTAGCGCTCGTGGCCGAGCACCTGGATCTGGACCAGGCGCGCGAGGAGCACGGCGAAGGCGAGGAGGCCGAGGAGCGCGAGGACGCGCAGCCGGCCGCGATCGGTCACGCTCACCGCGTGATCTCCGCGGCCACCGGAACGGCGCGGGCGTCGTCGTCCGGGCGCTCCGGGCCCGGCCCTCCGAAGCCGCGCAGCAGGCTCCCCAGGCGGGCCGCGACGCCGTCGCGCGCGTCCCGCGCGCGCGGGAGCGGCTGGTTCAGGTCGATCGGCACGACGGCCGACGGATCGGGATTCTGGAATCCGAGCGCCTGGAGCGCGTTGTGATCGAGCCCTTCGCGCAGCGCCGCCTGCACGCGCAGCTCCGACGAGAGGCGGATCCGGTTCTCCAGCGCGCGCACCTCGCGGCGGAGACGGTCGCGCTCGATGGAGAGCGAGTTCGCGGAGATCGACTGCCAGACCTTCCCGAAGAGGAGCGCCATGAGCACGAGCGCGACCGCCAGGATGCGGCCCGTCTGGCGTCTCGGCTCGAGCCGGTAGCGGCGAAGATAGGTGCTCATGTCACGCCTCCTCGCGCGGGGGAAGGGGGGGGACGCCGGGGACGCGGCGGGCGGCGCGGAGCTTGGCGCTGCCGGCGCGCGGATTCTCGCGAATCTCCTCCTCGCCCGGGCGGACCGGCTTGGGCGTGAGGGGCTCCCACGGACAGGGCGCCGGCTCCGCCCAGGCGTCGAGCGGGAGCGGCGGGCGGAACGTGCGCTTCACCAGGCGGTCTTCCAGCGAATGGTAGGAGATCACGACCATCGTCCCGCCGGGGCGGATCACGCGGGTCGCCACGTCGAGGAGCGCCTGGAGCTCCTCGATCTCGCGATTCACCGCGATGCGGATCGCCTGGAACGCCTGCGCCAGCCGCCGCGGCTTCGCGGGCCCGTGATAGAGCGGCTCCAGCGCCTCGCGAAGCGAGCGCGTCGTGAGCGGTCCGCTCTCGTGCCGGCGGCGCCGGATCGCGCGCGCGGCGACCCGGGCGCGCGGCAGCTCGCCGTACTCGGAGAGCCACCCCGCGATCGTGTCGTCGCTGGAGCGGGCGATCAGGGCGTCGGCGCTCTCCAGCCGCGACGGATCGAGGCGCATGTCGAGCGGCCCTTCGCGGTCGTACGAAAGACCGCGCTCGGGATCGTCGAGCTGGATGGAGGAGAGTCCGAGATCGGCGAGGATGCCGTCCACCTCGGCGAGGCCGAGCGTCGCGAGCGACGCTTCCAGCTCCGAGAAGCGCGCGCGTACGGCGGTGAAGCGCTGGGCGAGCGCGGGCGGCGTCCGGCGCGCGCGCTCGACGGCCGCCGCATCGCAGTCCATCCCGATCACCCTCGACTCCGAAGCCTGTTCCAAGATCGCCACCGAGTGTCCTCCGCCACCGAGCGTTGCGTCCACGTAGACGCCGCGGGGGTCGGTGATCAGCCATCGGACCGCTTCGCGGAGCAGAACCGGGACGTGCCCCGGCATGACGCGGCCCCGCGGGGGCCCGCTAATTCCAGACGCCCGCGCGCAGGGCGCGGCGCTCGGCCGAGCGGAGATCGTCTCCCTCGAGCCGCGCCGCGTTCCCGCCGGGGCCGACGTCCCAGGAGAGGGCGCGCCGCAGCGCTCCCTGTCCCGACACGTCCATGAGCCGACGAACGTAGGGCGTCACGCCGACCAGCCAGATCGTCGCGCTTCGGTCGCGCCAGCGCCCGAGCGCGGCGAGGAAGTCGGGGACGGCCCGGAAGTCGACGTGCTCCACGTCGCTGAAATCGATCAGGAGGAACTCCCGAGGTCCGCGGGCCTGCTCCACGATCGCGTCGAGGACGCGGCGGAGTTCGCCGTCGCCGAGCGAGCCGAAGAGACGGAGCGTCCGCGTGCCGGGCTCGCGCACGGGATCCCACTGGAAGAGCGGGAGCGCCTCGTGCGCGCGGTCGGCGCGTCGCGCGGCGGCGATCACAGGAGCAATTCTCCGGCGATCTCCTCGTAACTGCGGCTCGAGCCGTTCACGTACTGCTCGTAGACCTGCGGGTCCCAGATTTCGATGCGGTCGAGGACGCCCTTCACGAGCACGTCGTGCTTCAGTCCGGCGTGCGTGATGAGCGCGGGCGGCAGCGCCACGCGTCCCTGCGCGTCGAGCGTTTCGTCGCGCGAGTCGTGGAGCATGAGGCGCTGGAAGCGGCGCGCGGTCTCGTCCGTGAACGAGCGGCCGCGAAGCCGCTCCTCGAGACGGCGGAACTCGTCGGAGGGATAGAGCGCGACGCAGGTGTCGAGCCCGCGCAGAACGACGAACGTCTCGTTCGCGTCGCCCGACAGCTGGCGGCGGAAGCGCGCAGGAATGCTCACGCGCCCCTTGTGATCCATGGTGTGTTCGTAGCTTCCGCGGAACGTAGCCATCCCCGACACGTCCGTTTCGCCGATAATTTTCAATTTTGGAGCCGGTGGGAAGGCCACCGGCTCGTTCCCCACGATTCCCCACTTCCCACCACCCGGACGCA
>DATIQI010000039.1:0-10187 GCA_035470985.1 Acidobacteriota bacterium | reverse complement strand
GGTCGCTGGCGTAGATGAGGCCGTCCGAGCCGAAGTAGCTTCCCCACGTCTGACGGCCCACCACGCCGCAGTCCATCTTGCACGATTCGTCCATGTTCGCGCTCGGCAGGTAGAAGGCGACCTCCCGCGGGGCGGTCTTGTCGCTCGTGTCGATCATCCGGATACCCATGCCGTAGTTCGCGACCAGGAGCGTGTTCTCGCCGAGCCGGTCGAGGTTGTGGGCGTCGTAGATGAACGACCGGTTGATGTAGGGAACCCAGGAGCCGTTGAAGTTCGGGTGGCGGAAGAACTTGTGCACCATCGCGGTCTGCATGTCGCGCCCGGGGATGTCCCAGCCGCCGACCCGCACCGGCGCGCAGTAGCTCGTGCCGTCGCAGGTGCGCGTATCGAGGACGTGGACGCCGCCCGCCCGGACGTATCCGAGTTCGTCCTCGAGATAGACCCAGTCGCCCGACGGCGTCGGCGCCGCGTAGTGCGCGGAGCGGAGCCCGTTCGTGAAGATGTTGTAGTCGTACGAGCCCACCTCCGCCGGCGCGTTCGGGTCGGTGACGTCCACGATCCGGAGTCCGCTGTCCCAGTAGCTGATGTAGTCGAGAACCCGGCCGCTGCGCGGGTGTCGTTGGATGAAGCCCTCGTGCGCGAAATTGAACCCGTAGCAGGGGCCGGTGGCCGGGACGCAGCCGATCCCCTCGGACGAGGAATACTGGCTCAGGATCGCTCCCGTCTGGATGTTCACGATCGTCATCTTGTAGTTGCCGCCGCTGTTCGCGTAGGCGTACGGGCGCCCGTTCTCCACCTCGGGATCGAGCTGCACCGTGTGCACGCCGCCGGGCACCTCGATGCGGCGCACCAGGGTCGGATGATGGGGATCGGCGGCCGTGTCGTAGATGCTGATCCCCTCGAAGCCGATGGGTGGGTCGGTGAAGGTGAGGTCCTGGTGGCTCACCGCGAGGTAGCGGCCGACCAGATCGAGATCCGCCGAATCGGACGTCTCCTCCAGATGCGCGGTCGAGAGATCCCCGTCGGCCGCGTCGCCCGCGGGGTCGACCCTCAGCGCTCCGTCGTGAATGTGCGTGGAGAGGTGATCGGTCAACTTCGGGTGGGCCGGGTCGCGCGTGTCGATCACCGCGACCCCCTGTTCGTCCCAGGAGCCGAGATAGGCCACGCCACGCGTGGCGTCGGCCGCCACGTTGGAGTACTGCCCGGCCGCCCACGGCGCGAGCGTGCCGACCAGCGACATGTAGCGGCCGGCGGCGCGGGCGGGCGTCGCGAGGGGCGGCGCCGCCAGGGTGACGAGGACGAACGTGGATAGGGCGACGGAGACGGAGACGACGAGACCCGGGGCACGGAGTCGCTGCGGAATCATGTGAGTGATCTCCCACCGGCGTGGAAGGAGCGACTGGAGTCCGGGGCTTCGGTGGGTGGCCGAGGAGCCCCATCGGGGCCCCGATTCTAGCCCCTCACGATGCCGCTTGGGTACCCCCTCGATTCGCGGGCCCCGCGCCGCCGAGGAGCCTCTCGGCCTCGACGCGGACCGCGCGCGCCCAGGCGTCCCAGTTCAGACGCGCCTCGTAGGCATCCCTGCTGGCGGCGACGAGGCGCCGGTACCCGTCGCGGTCCGCGAACGCCCCGGCGATCGTTCGGGCGAAGTCGTCGGGCGTCGCGTCCGGCGGAAGGAGGAATCCGTTCTCGCCGTGCCGAACGGCCCCGGCGATCCCCCCGGTGTCGGTGGCGATCGATGGCGTGCCGTGGGCGCTCGCCTCGCAGAAGACGATTCCGTAGCACTCGCTCCTCGACGGCACGAAGAGAAAGCTGGCCGCGAGGAGGAGGCGGGAGAGCGCCGCTTCCTGAGCCGGATCGCGCTTGTCGAGGCGCGGAACGACGTCCATCCACTCCGCGCGATCGGAGGAGGGCGGGACGCATCCGCAGACGGTGAGCCGCGCGGGGAGTCCCGCCTCCCGAAGCCGCGCGGCGGTCCGGAAGGCGAGCGGTCCCCCCTTTCGCTCCCAGTTCGTGCCGAGGAGGAGGAGCCGCAGCTCGTCGTCCTTGCGGGCCGACAGGACTTCCTCTCGCGAGGGCGCCCGCGACAGATTGGCGCCGTAGGGGATCACGCGGATTCTCTCGGCGGGGAACCGGTAGTGCTCGCGCGCCGAGCGCGCCGCCCACTCGGAGGGGTAGATCGCGAGCGCCGCCCGCTCGAGCGCGCGCCGCTCGATCTCGTCGGCGCCGCGGGCATACCCCGGATCGAGGTTGGAATACGCCGGATAGTAGTCGTGCATCAGACGAAACGTCGCGTCCGACGTGTAGAGGATCGGGACGTCGGTTTCCAGGAAGGCGGTCTGGGTCGACGCCGCGGGCGCCACGAGGAGATCCGTTCCGGGCGGGATCCTCCGGCCGAAGATCGCGCCGTACTCCCGGGCCAAGGCCATGCCGTGATCGTGCGGGTGGCGCCGGCCGAGAAGCGCCCGCGAGATCCGCCCCCGAACGCGGCTGGCGAAGTCGACGAGCGAGAACACGGGGCCGAGATAGGCGACGTCGCCGAACTCGCGCGCGAGCGCCCGGGCCATGTAGTAGGGCGTTCCCGACCAGGCGATCGGCCGCCTCGCGTCCTCCGACGTGAGGAACGCGACTCTCATGCGACGGGGCCGGATGCGGGCGGGAGCGGTGCGGGACGGCGCATCGGGGACGATGGTACCACTCGGCGGCGGCCGATTCCGCTTGCGAGCCGGTTCGTTCGGGAGTGTGCTGAGAGGGTCATGCCGCACGCGGCGCCGGAGGAGCCACGACCGTCCGGGGCCGTCGCGGGGGAAGCGCCGCGGCGACCCGATGGGGGAGCCTATACCGCCGAGGAACTGGCGCGCTCCCTCGGTTCGGGCCCCGGCGGCCTCTCCTCGGAGGAAGCCGCGCGCCGGCTGCGCGCTCACGGTCCGAACCGCATCGAGCGCGTCCGGCGGCGTTCCCTCGTCCTTCGCCTCCTCGCCCAATTCACCGGGTTCTTCGCCCGACTTCTCTGGATCGCCGGATTCTGTGCCTTCATGGCACGGCTACCGGAACTCGGCTGGGCCATCTTCGCCGTCATCCTCATCAACGGCTGCTTCAGCTTCCTCCAGGAGTACCGCGCGGAGCGGGCGGTGGAGGTGCTGGAGCGGCTCCTCCCGGCCCGCATCACCGCGCGGCGCGACGGCGCGGACGTCCCGATCGAGGCGGCGGCCATCGTCCCCGGCGACCGCGTGCGCCTGGAGGAGGGCGACCAGGTGCCCGCCGACGGCCACGTGCTCGAGGCGTCGGGGCTCCGCGTGGACCAGAGCGCGCTGACCGGCGAATCGCGCCCCGTTTGGAAGCGAGCCGCCGAGGGGAACTCGGAGGCGCGCGACGACCGTCTCGAACGGCACGACCTGGTCTTCGCGGGTTCGGGCGTCGTCTCCGGCACGGGTCTCCTGCTCGTGACGTCCACCGGGATGCGGACCGAGATCGGACGGATCGCCCACCTCACGCAGGCGGTGACCGACGCGCCGAGCCCGCTCCAGGTCGAGATGAGCCGCGTGACGCGCGTCGTCACGCTCCTCGCCGTGAGCGCGGGACTCGCCTTCTTCGCGCTCGGGGTCGGGAGCGGGCGCCTCCGCCCGTCCGAGGGGTTCGTTTTCGCCCTCGGCGTGATCGTCGCGAACGTGCCCGAGGGGCTCCTCCCGACCCTCACCTTGGCCCTCGCGCTGGGGGTCCAGCGGATGGCGCGGCAGGGGAGCGTCGTGAAGCGGCTGTCGGCGGTGGAGTCGATCGGCGCGACGACGGTCATCTGCACCGACAAGACCGGAACGCTGACGCAGAACCGGATGGAACTCCGGCATGTGCGCCCGGCCGACGGCGCGGCCGACTCCGCGCGGCGCGTGCTGGAGATCGCGGCGCTCGCGTCGTCCGCGACCTCGCGGCACGGCGATCCGACGGAGGTCGCGATCGTCCGGGCCGCCGAAGCGGACGGCATCGACGTCGAGGGCCTGAGGGCCGCGCGCGCGACGGCTCGCGGTTATCCGTTCGAGGCGTTTCGAAAGCGAATGACCCTCGTCCGCCGCGACGCCGGAACCCTGATCGCCTACGCGAAGGGCGCGCCGCGCGAGACGCTGGCGCTCTGCTCCAGCGTGGAGACGCGGGGCGAAGTCGTCGGGCTCGATCCGGAGCGTCGCGCCGCGATCCTGGCGGAACACGACCGGCTGGCGGAGGAAGGGCATCGAATGCTCGCGGTCGCGTCCCGGAGGCTGGACGACGGGAGCGGCCGCGACGGCGGACCGGGCGGCGCGATCCCGCCGGAAGGCGCGGAGGGCGCCGCGATGGTGGAGCGCGACCTCACCTTTCTCGGTCTCCTCGCGCTCTGGGATCCGCCGCGCCCGGAAGTCGCCGGCGCGCTCGCGCTCTGCGGCCGCGCGGGGATCCGCGTCGTCATGATCACCGGCGACTACGGGCTGACCGCGCGGGCCGTCGCGCGGAAGATCGGCCTTCAGGTGGGGCGCGTCGTCACCGGCGCCGAGATCGAGCGGATGCCCTCGCAGGTCCTGGTGGAGGTCGTGGCCGAGCCCGGCGTCCTCTTCGCGCGCACGTCGCCCTCGCACAAGCTGGCGCTGGTGAAGGCGCTCCAGACCCGCGGCGAGGTCGTGACCGTGACCGGGGACGGCGTGAACGACGCGCCCGCGCTGAAGGCCGCGGCGATCGGAGCGGCGATGGGGCTGCGCGGCACCGACGTCGCGAAGGAGGCGGCCGACATCGTCGTCCTGGACGACAATTTCGCCTCGATCGTCACGGCCGTCCGCCAGGGCCGGACCGTGCGCGACAATATCGGCAAGTTCATCACGTACCACTTCGCGTCGAACGTGCCGGAGCTGGTGCCGCTCCTGGCGTCGGTCTTCTTCGGGATCCCGCTTCCGCTCACGATCATGCAGATCCTCGCCATCGACCTCGGCACGGATCTCCTGCCCGCGCTGGCGCTCGGGGCCGAGCCGTCCGATGAGGGGGTCATGGATCGCCCTCCGCGCCGCCGCGACGAGCCGATCCTCTCGCGCGGTCGGCTCGGGCACGCGTACGGATACCTCGGCGTCGCCGAAGCGGCGCTCGCCCTGGCCGCGTTCTTCTGGACGTATTGGCTCGCGGGGTGGCGGCCCGGCGCCGCCATGGAGGGCGCGGGACCCCTCTACGCCCGCGCGACGACGATGACGTTTCTCGCGATCGTCGCGGCCCAGATCGGAAACGTCTTCGCGTGCCGCACCGAGCGCGAGTCGGTCTTCCGCGTCGGGTTCTGGCGGAACCGGTTCGTCCTGGGCGGGATCGCGGCGGAGGCGGCGCTGGTCCTCGCGCTCCTCGCGCTCCCGCCGACACGCGCGATCTTCGGCTTGGAGCCGCCCCGCCCGGCGGAGTGGGGCGTGCTGCTCGCGTTTCCGCTCGTGATGCTGGGGCTGGAAGAGACGCGGAAGGGGATCGTTCGGCGGATCGCTCGCCGCCGCGGCGGCCGAAACGAAACGAGCCCCGGAGCGGTCGTCCGCGCCGGGGCCCTCTGATCGCTTCGGTTACCGGGAGCGCACGCCCGGCGCCGCCATCCCCAGGTCCACGTCGTCGATCGGATCGAGTCGCAGGAGATCGTCCCGGAGCGGGGCGTACCCGTCCGCCAGGACGGTCAGAGCCAGATCCTCGGCCGGAGGCAGCTCCTCGAGGAAGACGAACGCGGCGCCGGCGGCGAAACGGGGAAGCGACTCGCGGGCGTAGCGCCCGCCCGAGCGCGATGCCGCGCGCCGCGCCTCCAGGACCTGAACCAGCGTCGTCTTCGCGCCGCAGACCGACTCCCAGCGCGATTCGACGTCGCGGGCCCGCTTCGGGTTCGACTGGCGGACCTCCTCCGAGACGAGCGAGTAGGAGGACGGCTCGCCGTCCAGCCGATGGGACGTCCAGACGACGCGCGCCGACGTGGAGCGGTCCACGCGGCGATGCGCCAACGTGGCGCCGGTCGTGACGGAGATGATCTCGTAGTCGAGGCCGACGGTCACGTCCCGCACGCGGGCGACGACCTGGATCGGCACCTCGACCCAGCGGAGGCGCTCGACGCCCTGCTCGTCGCGCGTCACGACCTTCCGCGCCACGGGTTCGTCGAACATCTGGAGCCGCGTCTTGGAGTTCACCGCGCCGACCGAGCCCCAGACCACCCGCTGGGCGCCCGACTTACGGCCGAGGCGGATCGCGTCGTCGCGCGAGATGCTCTCGAGTTGGTCGAGCGTGAGGGTGCGCTCGATGGCGTTGTCGCCGATGACCCGCGTGAACGCCGCCGTCGGCGGCACCAGGGTCTGCGCGAGATTGTCGCGCCACGCCTGGGAGATCTGCGCGCCGAACGAGGCGTCGGACTGGCGCGACCGGAACGGAACCACCGCGACGCGCGCCAGCGCCTTGGAGAGCGCTTCGTCCGACCGCTTCGCGACGTCGCGATAGCCGGCGACGTAGCGATTCGCGTCGTCGAACTCCGCGCAGGCCCGCTTCGGCCTTGCGGACCGGGCGGCCTCGACGCCGCGCTGGTAGTGGATGCGCGCCGCGGTCTGGCGGAGCCTCTGCTCCTCCCCGGGCCAGCGCCCGCCCACGGGAATCGTCGCGTAGCGGGCCGCGTCCCCGCGGAATTCGGCCAGTTCCAGCACCTGCTCGGCCGCGGCCAAGCTGTCCACCTCGGCGAGCGCGCGGATGCGGCGCTGGTACTCGTCCGCGATCGCGGCGCCGGCGGCCGTGGCCGCCTCGCGCGCGCGCGGGTTCCCGGGCTCTTTCTGGAGCGCGCGCGTCGCCAGCCGCCACGCCTCCCAGGCGTTCCCACCCGCCAGTTTCTCCTCGCTCTTATCCGTCAATTTGGACGTGCTGGAACACCCGACCGCTAGCGTCAGTGCGACCGCGAGCATCAACGTGCGACGAAGCATGGCGAAGCCCCCCGAGGATTGCGGAACGTCATGGCACTCCACGTCTATCGGCCGTCGGAGGGCCCTTCCTGAGCCCCGCGTGGGGAATCGCCGAGAGCCGTTGACGGCCGGCCTCGGGGCGGTCAGGATGGAATCACGAAAGGAGGCCCTCCCATGATGTTATGGAATCGAACTCGGGTGGCCGGCTTCGCCATGGCGGCCGTGCTGGCGGTGGGTGGAGGCCTTGGATGCGGGGGCGGCGGCTCGCCCGGCGGCGAGGCCGGGGCGCCCGGCGCCGGAGGCACGGCGATCGCGAAGGCCGACGCGGCGGTGGTGACCTATTACTACCTGCCCGGCTGACCGATCTGCGCGCAGGTGAGTTCCGCCGTGGGCGGACTCGAGGAAGCGTATCCCGGCAAGGTGACCGCGCGAACCGTGGACGCGACGACGCCGGAGGGACGCGAAGCGGTGAAGAAATTCGGGTGGAAGTCGCACGGGCTCGCCATTCGCGCCACGAGCGGCGAGGCCCTTTGGAGCCAGCCCGATCACAAAGTGCGGATCGAGGACGTCCGCGAGGCGCTGAGCCGCACGGTGACGCCGTAAGGAGAGGGAGCCGATCCATGAACGCTTGGGACGGAAGCGCCGCGGGGGCCGGCGCCGCGCACGCGGCCGCCGTCGCGAACGCGATTCGCGCTTCGGGCGCGATCGTGCGCGTGCCGCCCGGAGAGTTCCTTCGCATCGTCGGCCGCATGGAACGGCCGCTCGTCGTCGTGGCGGGGAAGGGATTCCTGAGCCCCGGACACAAGTACCTCACGAGCTACAAGGGGCTCGCCTTCTACGCTCGAAGCCCCGAGCCGCTCCCGCTCCCGGGCGACACCGAGCTGGTGACCGCGAAGTCGATCTGGATCCCCTCGTGAGGCGCCGCGCCATCCCTGGCGCGAGTCCGGCTATCGAAGCCTAGGCAGGCGATCCGCGTCGCGCCGGGAGGGTGTTGGGGGACCTTCCGGCAACCTCAATCGCCCGAGCGACTTGGAACCGGCCGGGAGCCTCCGCGGCCGATCCCTCGCCCGGAGCGGACGCGGCGCCCACGGGGCCACGGCGCGCGGTCGAGACCCGGCCCCGCATTTCCCCGCGGAGTGCGGTAACCTTTCTAAGGTCCCCCACGTACTCATACCGTGCTACGGAGCCGCGGATAAGGCTTTGGCGATCGTGAACATGGAGGCTGCAGGACGATGAAGAAGAGCAGATTGATTCTCATCGGCGCCGCGGTGGTGGTCGTGGCCGGCGTCGTGACGGGAATGGCCCTGAAGGGGAAGGGCGACAAGAATCTCGAGGTCCAGACCGCGAAGGTAGACCGACAGAAGATCGTCCAAAAGGTCAGCGCCACGGGGAAGATCCAGCCGAAGACGCAGGTCGAGATCAGCGCCGACGTCAGCGCGAAGATCCTCCGCCTTCCGGTCGTCGAGGGGCAGTACGTCGAGAAGGGCGCGTTCCTCGTCGGTCTCGACCGCGAGCGTTACGTGGCGGCCGTCGAGAGCGCCGAAGCGAACGTGAGCAGCGCGCAGGCGAACGCCACGCTCGTGCGCGAGAACATGAGCCGGACCGAGAACGAGTTCAAGCGCTCGAAGGAGCTGCTCGCGAGCGGTCTCGAGTCGCAGGCCGCGTTCGAAGCGAAGCAGGCCGAGTTCCAGGTCGAAGCGGCGCGCTACAAGGCGGCGCAGGACGGTGTGGAGCAGGCGCGGGCCGCGCTGAAGCAGGCGCGCGACGACCTGTCGAAGACCACCATCTACGCCCCCATGTCGGGAACGATCAGCGCGCTCAACAAGGAGCAGGGCGAGATCGCGCTCGGCTCGCAGTTCCAGAAGGACATCATCCTCGTCATCGCCGACCTCCGCGAAATGGAGGCCCAGGTGAACGTGGACGAAAACGACATCGTCTCGCTCGCGATCGGCCAGGAAGCCGAGATCGAGGTGGACGCGCTCATGGACCAGAAGCTGAAGGGCGTCGTCTACGAGATCGGGAGCAGCGCGAACTCGATGGGCGCGGGCTCCACCGAGCAAAAGACCGAGTTCGAGATCAAGATCGCCATCACCGCTCCGCCGAAGACGCTTCGGCCCGGCATGACGGCGAGCGCCGACATCATCACGAAGACGAACGACAACGCGCTCAGCGTCCCCCTGCAGAGCGTCGCGGTCCGCACGGTGGATCAGCTCACGATGAAGGGCGAGAAGCGGAAGGACGCCGAGGCCCGGTTCAAGGCCGATCGGGACGGCTTCGTGGAGATCGTCTTCTGCATCGAGAAGGGGAAGGCGGTCGCGAAGCAGGTGAAGACCGGCATCCAGAGCGACGAGCTGATCGAGGTCCTCGACGGCCTGAAGGAAGGCGACGAGGTCGTGACCGGCAGTTACCGCGCCATCTCGAAGGATCTGGAGAACGGGGCGGTCGTGAGCATCAACAATCAGAAGAAGCCGGAAGGGGAACGCTCGGGTGGACGCGAAGGGTAACGGAAACGCGCACGCGGCCTCGCGGAACGGCGGGCCGGCCGGCCCCACGCTCTCGCTTCGGGACGTCTCGAAGCGCTACGTCATGGGGGCGGAGACGGTGCACGCCCTGAACGGCGTGTCGCTGGAGATCGACCGGAACGAGTACGTCGCCATCATGGGGCCGTCGGGCTCGGGGAAGTCGACGCTGATGAACGTGATCGGCTGCCTCGACACGCCGACGACGGGGTCCTACTTCCTGGAGGGCCAGTCGGTCGGGGCGATGTCCGAGACGAGCCTCGCCGAGATCCGGAATCGCCGGATCGGATTCGTCTTCCAGACGTTCAATCTCCTGCCGCGGGCCGACATCCTCCACAACGTGGAGCTCCCGATGATCTACGCCGGCGTGGCGAAGGCGGAGCGCCGCCGCCGCGCCGAGCGGGCGCTCGAGACCGTGGGTCTGGCGGACCGCGTGAAGCACCGGCCGAACGAGCTCTCCGGAGGGCAGCGCCAGCGCGTGGCGATCGCGCGCGCCCTGGTCCTGAACCCCTCCATCATCCTCGCCGACGAGCCGACCGGGAACCTCGACACGAAGACCGGCGACGGCATCATGGCCATGCTCGACGAGCTCCACGCCGGCGGGCAGACCATCATCCTGGTCACGCAAGAGGAGTACATCGCCGCCCACGCCCGGAGAACGGTCCGGCTGCGCGACGGCCTGATCGAGAGCGACACCCGGAACCGGAGCGGCGCCCCGCCGGCGGACGCGCGCCGCACGGCGGCCGCGCCGCCCCACGCC
>DATIQI010000038.1:0-2626 GCA_035470985.1 Acidobacteriota bacterium | reverse complement strand
AAGTCGGGATCGGAGCCCGCGGGGATGTGGTAGCCCGCCGCGTCGGCGAAGCGTCACGCTCCGCTCGCCGTCCTGCACCGGCTCCGTCGTGTAGGTCGTCTCGAGCCGGCGCTTCGGGCGCGGGATCGTCCCGAACTTCTTGTCGATGAGGGCCAGCGTCTTCGCGGGGTCGAACTTGCCCGCGACCACGAGGATGGCGTTGTCCGGCTGATACCACTTCTCGTAGAAGGCGCGGAGCCGCTCGATCGGAACGCCCTCCAGGTCGGAGCGGGCGCCGATGGTCGACTTGCCGTAGTTGTGCCAGAGGTAGGCGGTGGAATAGACCCGCTCGGAGAGGACGGCCCTCGGATCGTTCTCCCCGACCTCGAACTCGTTCCGGACGACCGTCATCTCGGAGTCGAGGTCCTTCTTCGCGATGAAGCTGTTCACCATCCGGTCGGCTTCTAGGTCGAGCGCCCACTCCAGATTCGCGTCGGTGGCCGCGAACGTCTCGAAGTAGTTCGTCCGGTCGAACCACGTCGTGCCGTTCGGCCGCGCGCCGTGTGCCGTCAGCTCCTGGGGAATGTCGCGGTGCTTCGTCGATCCCTTGAAGACGAGGTGCTCGAGAAGGTGCGCCATCCCGGTCTCGCCGTAGCCCTCGTGCCGCGAGCCGACCAGGTACGTGATGTTCACGGTCGTGGTCTGCTTCGACGGATCGGGGAAGAGGAGGACCCGCATTCCGTTCCGGAGGCCGTACTCGGTGATGCCCTCCACGCTCGCGACCACCGGCACGGCGGCGGCACCGCCGGTCTTGGCCGCCGAGCGCTTCGGCGTCTGGGCCGGAGCGGGCGCCGCGACGAGCCAGGAAGCGAGCCCGCAGGCGGCGAGGGAGAGGCCGACGATGCGACGGACGTTCATGGGGAGTCTCCTCCGTGGATCGGACCCCGAGGTTTCTCGGCCCGGGGCGGGGATGGAGCGCGGGCGTCCGGCGGCTCGCGGCGGCGCCCGATGAGATTCTCCGACAGTGTATCGCCGCGGGACGCGGCGGGCCAGAGCCGGGCCGCTCCGGAGCCGCGGCGGCCGCCCGCCCGGCCCGCGGCGCTCGCGCGCCGGGCGATGGGGACCCCGGGTAGACTTAAGTCCACTCGATACCAGGACTTCCGCCGTTGTTGTCCCGGTTTCGCCCGCGTGGTACTCCTTGGCCACGCCTCGACGCGCCGAGCCGCGCGCCGCGGCGCTTCCACACCCTCCGGCGGCGGACTCCCGCCGGCCGGCCTCCATGGACCCGGAGCACGCGATGAACGCCCAGCTCGATTCGTTCCGCTACGACGACGCGATCGTGCGACGCTTCCTGATCGCCACGTTCGCGTGGGGACTGGTGGGGATGACCGTCGGTCTCCTCATCGCCCTGCAGCTCGCGAACCCCCAGTTCAACGGCGCCTTCCCCTGGCTGAGCTTCGGCCGGCTTCGCCCGCTCCACACGAACGCGGTCATCTTCGCCTTCGCCGGAAACGCCTTCTTCTGCGGCGCCTACTACTCGACCCAGCGCCTCCTGAAGGCCCGGATGTTCAGCGACCTCCTCAGCCGGATCCACTTCTGGGGCTGGCAGGCGATCATCGTGGCGGCGGCGCTCACCCTCCCGCTCGGCTTCACGCAGGCGAAGGAATATGCCGAACTGGAGTGGCCGATCGACATCGCGATCGCGGTCGTCTGGGTCGTCTTCGCGGTCAACTTCTTCGGAACGATCGCGCGGCGCCGCGAGCGGCATCTGTACGTGGCCATCTGGTTCTACATCGCGAGCATCGTCACCGTCGCGCTCCTCCACATCTTCAACAACCTCTCCATCCCCGCCGGACCGCTGAAGAGCTACTCGATCTACGCCGGCGTGCAGGACGCGTTCATGCAGTGGTGGTACGGCCACAACGCGGTGGCCTTCTTCCTGACGACCCCGTTCCTCGGCCTCATGTACTACTTCATGCCGAAGGCCGCCGAGCGACCCGTCTACTCCTACCGGCTCTCGATCCTCCACTTCTGGACCCTCGTCTTCATGTACATCTGGGCGGGGCCGCACCACCTCCACTACACCGCGCTCCCCGAGTGGGCCTCCACGCTCGGGATGGTCTTCTCCGTGATGCTCTGGATGCCCTCCTGGGGCGGGATGGTGAACGGGCTCCTGACCCTTCGGGGCGCGTGGAACAAGGTGGTCGAGGATCCCGTGCTGAAGTTCTTCGTCGTCGCCGTCACGGCCTACGGCATGTCCACGTTCGAGGGGCCGATGCTCTCCGTGAAGAGCGTGAACGCGCTCGGCCACTACACCGACTGGATCATCGCCCACGTCCACACGGGCGCCCTGGGGTGGAACGGGTTCCTGACCTTCGGCATGATCTACTGGCTCATGCCGCGGCTCTTCCAGACGCGGCTCCACAGCACGAAGCTCGCCGAAGCCCACTTCTGGTTCGCGACGTTCGGCATGATCCTCTACGTGGCCGCGATCTACAGCGCCGGCCTCACGCAGGGGCTCATGTGGCGCGCGTTCGACGACACCGGGCGGCTCCAGTTCCCGGACTTCATCGAGACCACGATGAAGCTGATCCCCATGTACTGGGTGCGCGCGCTCGGCGGATCCATCTACATCCTCGGAGTCCTC
>DATIQI010000037.1:0-2098 GCA_035470985.1 Acidobacteriota bacterium | reverse complement strand
GGGCGGCCGCGAGCGACCCCTTCCATTCCGATACAGAGGTGTTCGAACCATGATGCAGGGCCTTCGCGACAACATGAAGATCATCATCTGGATCACGGCTGTCGTGTTCCTGGTGGGCTTCGGGATCTTGGAACTCGGCGGCGTGATGGACTTCCAGGGCGCGGGCGCCGGCGGCGGACCGCGCGGCGTCATCGCCGAGATCAACGGCCAGCCGGTCCGCTACGACACCTTCCAGCAGACCTACAACCAGATGGTGGCCCAGCTCCAGCAGACGCGCGCCCTCCAGGAGGGCGAGGATTCGTACATCCGCGAGCAGGCCTGGCAGCAGATCGTGCGGAACGTGCTCCTCGAGCAGGAGGCGAAGAAGCGCGGCATCACGGTGAGCCCCGAGGAGATCAAGGCCGCCATCCGCTACTCGCCCCCCCAGTTCCTCGCGGAGGCCGAGCCGTTCAAGACGAACGGCCAGTTCGACTACCGGAAGTACGTGGCCGAGCTGGAGAATCCGAACTCGCAGGTTCCGTGGAACCAGGTCGAGGCCGTGGTCGCCTCGCAGCTCCCGCTCCAGAAGCTCCAGGAGCAGATCATCGCCCCGGCCGTCGTCTCCGAGGGCGACATCCGCGACCGCTTCCTCCTCCAGAACGAGCGCCTGTCGCTCCGCTACGTCCAGTTCGCTCCCGATTCCTTCGACGTGGACACCACGAGGATCGGCGGCGCGGATGTCGAGTCCTACTACAAGGCGCATCCGGACGAGTTCACGGGCCCCGAGGAGGCGATGCTCGAAGTGTCGATGGTCCCGCGCCTCCCGGACGAGAGCGACTTCTCGGCCGCCCGCGAGCGGCTCCGCCCGATCTGGGATGAAGTCCGCGCGAATCCCGATTCATTCCCCGCGCGCGCCCGGGTCTACTCGGAGATCGCCTCGAACGTCCGCGGCGGGCTCCTGCCCGCGCCGACCACGTTCGAGAGCCTCCGGCCGATCTTCAAGAAGGGGCTCCAGAATCTCGCCCCCGGCCAGGTCTCGGAGATGCTCCCGGAAGAGCGCTCCGTCCACATCTTCCGCGTGGACCAGCGCTTCGTGGATCCGACGACGAAGCAGGACATGATCCTGTACGCCGAGATCGCCGTCCGCGTGCAGCCCGGCGCCGCGGCCATCCGCGCCACGCGCGACAAGGTGACCGAGTACATCAACGACGCGAAGAAGGACGGCCTCTCGGCCGCCGCGACGAAGCGCGGCTACCGCGCCCAGAAGTCGGGATGGTTCGCCATGGGCCAGAGCCAGAACGACATCTTCCAGCGCTTCCCCGACATCGAGACGTGGGTCTTCAACGCGAAGGTGGGCTCGCTCTCGCGGCCGATTCCGGCGGAGAACGGCTGGTACGTCTATCAGATCCTCGAGCGCCGGAAGGCGGGCGTTCGGCCCCTCGACCAGGTGGCCGCCGACGCGAAGAAGGCGGTGATCCGCTCGCTCCGGATGCAGCAGGCGACCGCGGCGGCCGAGCAGGCCCGCGCGGCGCTGGTCGCGGGGACGCCGGAAGCCGAGGTGGCGGCGCGCTTCAACGCCACCGCCAGCCGGGCGGACGGCGTGACGCGGAACGGCTACATCGGCGCCCTGGGCCACGACCCGAAGATGGTCGGCCGGCTCCTCGGCATGCCGCTGAACCAGTGGACGCCGGTGATGACCGGCAAGCCGGGCGCGGTGATCTTCCACGTGGACGCCCGCGCGCTCCCGTCGGAAGAGGAGTACGTGAAGATGGTGCCGCAGATTCGGGAAACGCTGCTGCGCGAGCGCCAGCAGGTGCTCTACGTGGAGTGGATGCAGAACCTCCGCCGGGCGGCGAAGATCAAGGACTACCGGGAAAACTACTTCGACGTCTAACGTCGTCCGTGCGGGCGAACGGGCGGTAGAAATCTCCGGGCGCTGTCCTCGCCTTCGCTTCGCGAAGGCTGCGGAGGCGCCCTCCGATTTCTACCGCCCGTACGCTTTCAACCGCCGAGAGTTGCCCTTCTAGTGTTTCGCGGCACGCGCTACACCAACATGCCGACGGCCCTCGAACGCCAGGGCGACTTCTCGCAGAGCTTCGACTCGTCCGGACGACTGATC
>DATIQI010000036.1:0-4229 GCA_035470985.1 Acidobacteriota bacterium | reverse complement strand
GAGCGCGGGGTATCCGAAGACGCGTTCGCCCGGCTTCACCGACTTCGAGACCCCCGACTTGGCGCCGATCTGCGCGCCCGCGCCGATCTCGATGTGCCCGACGATGCCGACCTGGCCCGCGATCATGGCGTTGTCGCCCACCTCGGTGCTCCCCGAGATGCCGACCTGGGCCACGATGATGCAGTGCTCGCCGATCCGCACGTTGTGGCCGATCTGGACGAGATTGTCGATCTTGCTCCCGCGGCCGATCCGGGTGGAGCCCATGGCCGCCCGGTCCACGGTGACGTTCGCGCCGATTTCCACGTCGTCCTCCACCACCACGTTCCCGATCTGGGGGAGCTTGCGGTAGGAGTCGCCGTCCCGGACGAAGCCGAAGCCGTCGCTCCCGAGCACGGTGCCGGAGTGGAGGATGACGCGCTCGCCGACCACGCACGCTTCCCCGATGGTCACGCGCGGGTAGAGCCGGCTGTCGGCGCCGATGGAGGCGCCCGCCCCCACGTAGCCTCCCGCGTGGACGAGCGCCCGCGCGCCGACCTGGGCGCCGGCTTCCACGACCACGTGCGGGCCGATCCAGGCGGTCGAATCGACGTCGGCGTCCGGCGCGATGACGGCGCTCGGATGGATCCCCGGCGCGGGGAGCTTCTCCTCGCCGCGGAAGAAGCAGACGGCCTTCAGGAAGGCGAGGTAGGGATTGGGATTCCGGATGAGGGGCTTGGCGGTGGCCGCGTGGTTCTCGGCCACGATCACCGCGGACGCCTGCGTCTGCTCCAGGTAGGGCTCGTAGCGCGGATTCGCGAGGAACGTCAGGTCGCCTTCGCGCGCTTCACGAATGCCCGCCACACCGGTGATCTCGATCGAGCCGTCGCCGACGACTTCGCCGTCGATGGCCTTGGCCACGGTCTCCAGGGTGACGCGCATGAATGGCTCCATGGGTGGCGGGGCGCGGCGGGAGCGGGCGCCGGCCTACTGGCCGCCCGTTCCGCCGGATCCCGCCGGCGGTATCTTTCCCTCGTCCTCGTCGCGGAGGCGCCCCAGAACCCGGTCGGTCAGATCGAGGCTCTTGTCGCCGTAGACGATGTTTCCGTCCGCCGCGTCGAGGATCAGCTGATACCCCTCGTTGTTTCCGATGTCCTGCACGATCCGGTGAACGCGATCGATGATCGGGCGCAGGTAGTCCTCGTTCAGCTTGGAGATCTTGCCGGTCGGACCCCAGTGCTCCTGGATGAAGGCCTCGTACTCGCTGACCTTCTGCTGCAGCGCCTGCGTCTCCTGGTCCCGCTTGGCCTCGCTCAGCATGGGGGCCTGCTGGTCCAGTTTCCGCTGCATCTCGTCGATCTCGACCTTCTTCTCCCGAGCGGTCCGCGATAGCTCCTGGACCTCCCGGTTGAACGCCTCCTGGGCCTCCCGGGTCTTCCCGTACTCACGGAAGATCCGATCCGAGTCGATGAACGCGAGCTTGGTCTGGGCCTGCGCGGACGCCGCGAACCCCAGAATCGAGGCCGCGGCCACGAGCGCGCACCAGACTACCCCACCCCTCCATCGCTGTCGAGCCATCTTCTAACCCTCTATTCTAGAATGTGTTACCGAGTTGGAAGTGGGTCTCCCACGAGCCCCCCTCTTCCCGGTCGAACCCGTAGCCGATATCGAACCCGACCCGCCCGAGGGCGGGCACCTCGAGCCGGAACCCGATCCCCGCTCCCTTCCGGAGGTCGCCGAGGTCGAGGTCGCGTGTGGAGTTCCACGTATTGCCCGCGTCGAAGAAGAGAAGCCCCCGGAGCGGATCGGCGATCGGGAAGTGGAGTTCCGTGCTCAGGATCAGCATGGTCCGCCCGCCGGGGTAGCGCTCGATGATGGTCCCCGTGTTGGGGTCGCGGGTGATGTTGGCCCGCGGGACGACATAATAGTCGGGGTAGCCCCGGAGATAGTCCGAGGTCGTTCCGCCCAGGCGGAACCGCTCGTAGTCGGGCACGGAGCCGCCGGTCAGGAACCCGGCCTTGGTCCGGAGCATCAGCGTGAAGGGCTTTTGGAGCCGCGAGTAGGTCCGGAGCTCGAAGCTCTCCTTCAGGAACTTCTCCACCCCTCCCAGGGGTCCGCCGGCCAGCGTGTTGACCCAGGTCAGCCTCGAGCCCCGCGCCGGGAAGAAGGGGTTGTCGGTGCTGTTCCGAGTGAAGGTGAGGCTGACGCTGCTCACCCGGCGCGGCCAGACGGTATCGCGGAGCCGCTGCAGGTTCACCGGCTCCCCCTCGCGGAAGTCGTCGAACTCCGAGAGCGAGACGTCGCGAAGGTCGTACCCGATGACGCCGCGCGAGTAGTCGGGCCACGGGAGCGGACGCCCGAAGCGGATGCCGCCTCCCACGTCTTTCCGCTCGTAGAAATCGAGCTCCCGCTGGGTGTTGAAGATGTCGAATCCGATGCTCAGCGGCGTGTCGCGGTACCACGGCTCGGTGAAGGAGAGCTGGAGGTCGCGGCGCCGCCCGCCCCGCTCCAGGCGAATGGCGATGTTCTGGCCCCGTCCGAAGAGGTTGTTGTGGCCGAGTTCCAGGAAGCCGGTCAGACCGGTCTGGCTGGAGTAGCCGGCGCCGGCGCTCGCGGTTCCGGTCTGCTTCTCCTGGACCTTCAGGGTGAGATTGATGTCGGCGCTGTCCCCGGTCGGCTGGTAGTCCACCTGGACGTCCTGGAAGTAGCCGAGGCCGAAGATGTCGCGCTGCGTCCGGATGAGCGTCGAGCGGCGGAAGACGTCGCCCGGATGGACCGTCGCCTCCCTCCGGATGACGTTCTCCCGCGTCCGGGTGTTCCCGACGATGCGAAGGTCGGCCACGCGGGAGCGGGCCCCCTCCTGCACCACGAAGCGGATGTCCACGATCGTGTCGCGATCGGAGAACTGAGGATCGATGGAGAGGAAGAGGTATCCCGTCTCCTGGTAGAGCTCGTACGCCGACTGGAGCGTCTTCTGCACCTGCGACTCGTTGTACGGGAGCCCCTCGCGGCACTGCGTCACGAATTCGAGCGCCTCCTTCGGGACCGCCGTGTTCCCCTCCCACGCCATCGTCCCGAAGCGGTAGCGCGGCCCCTCGCGCAGATGGACGTGGAGGTCCACGCCCTTTCCGTCCGGGCGGTCGACCGGCCGGATGGAGTCGACGTCGGCGTCGCGGTAGCCGCGGCTCCGCATGTAGAGGCGCAGCTCGGTCATGTCCTCTTCGAGGTGGGCGGGCTTGAAGGTGCCGCTCTTCAGGAAGCCGGGCGTCTCGCTCTTCATGGACTTCACGAGCCCCTCGGCGGGAAGATCGCGCGCGCCGTGGATCACGATGCTCCGGACCTTTTGCTTCTCCCCCTCCTGGATGTCGAAGCGGACGGAGACGAGGCCCGGGCCCGCGGAGTCGAGGTCCGCGGCCACCCGCGCGCGCGCGTAGCCTTCCTGCGCGTAGGCGTCGGCGATCTTGCGGCTGTCCAGGTCGAGCACGCTCGGATCGAGGAGCTGGCCGTCCGCGACGGTCAGCTTCTCGCGAAGCGTCTTCTCCTCCAGCTTCCGCTGGCCCGAGAACGTGACGCCGAGGATGCGGGGACGCTCCCGGACGGTCACCGTGACGACCATCCCGGCCGGCTCCGACCGTTCCGTCACGCTCACGTCGGTGAAGAGCCCCGTGGCGTAGAGGCGGCGCACCCCGTCCGAGATTCGCGCCGCCGTGTAGGCATCGCCGGCGGAGAGGCCGAACGTGCGGATGACCACGATGGAGTCGACGTTGGCGAACCCGGCCGCGCGCACGGCGGCGATGGCGCCGGACGACGCCGGCGCGCCGAGGCGGTCGGCCGGCGCCGCCAGGCTGTCGGGTGGAGCGCCGAGACTATCCGTTCGCCCCGGAGCGAACGGGCCGGATTCCTGCGCGCGGACTGGCTCGATCGGGCCAGCGGCGAGTAAAAAAAAGAGCGCTCCGGCCCCGGCCGCGGCGCGGAGCGCCGGAGCCGGGAGCACGGATCGCCGAATGCGGGGCCGGGGCCGGGGGATAGTCAAGAGGCGAACGTCAGCTCGTCGCCCGCGCGGGAGACGAGCACCTCGCTGCCTTCCTTCAGCGGTCGGGACGAGCACGCCCTCCGGGGCGGGCAGGGTTTCGAGGGGTCCGGCCGGCTCGGCGCGGGTGAGCACCCCTTCGAAGCCGCGCCGCGTGAACGCCGTCATCGGACGTCGCGCGACAGGGCCGTGAAAGGACACGATCCCGCTCGCGCGACGTCCG
>DATIQI010000035.1:0-8722 GCA_035470985.1 Acidobacteriota bacterium | reverse complement strand
TGAGCCGATGATCCGCCGTTCCCTCCGGATCGCCGCCGTCTGGCTCGCCGCCGCGGGCGCGCTCGCGCCGGCCGCGGAGGCGAGCTCGGTCTACGCGGTGGGCGGCCTCGGCGAGCCGTCGCTCGAGGAGAGCGCGCGGCTCCGCGCCATGGGAGGCGCCGGCGCCGGCGAGTACGGACCCGACCGCTTCTCGCTGGTGAACCCGGCCTCCATGGCGGGCGTGCGCCACCTGCTGCTCCAGGGGAGCATCCTCCCGACCTACCGGCGCGTCTCGAGCGCGAGCCAGTCCGAGAGCGCCACCGAGACCATCGTTCCCGCGATCCGCGCGCTGGTTCGCCTCCCGGGAGGCGTCGTCCTCGGCGCCGCGTACGCCGTCGGGACCGACGGGTCGTTCCGCGTCGATCGCGCGGAGAACGCCGGGACGCCCTCCTCGCTCCGGATCGACGGGACGGGCGGAATCCAGTTCATCCGGCTCGGCGTGGCGCGCGACCTGAACCAGGTCTTCCGCGTCGGCCTGGAGCACGAGATCGTCGCGGGCTACTACCGCGAGGAGTGGACGCGAACGTTCTCCGATCCCTCGCTCGCCGTCTCGCGCGACACGCTCGAGGCGCGGTACGAGCGGTTGGGACGCTGGCGGCTCGGGACGCAGGCGACGCTTCGAGGCTGGACCGTCGGCGGCGTGGTGGAGACGGGTCGGAGACTCCCGCTCACCTATCTCCAGCGCGCCGCGGGCACCACGATCGAAGAGAGCGCCGCGCCGCTCCGGATTCCGAGCGGCTTCGCGGCGGGCGTGACGGGTCCTCTCGGCGGGCGGTGGCGCGTGGCCGCGCAGTACCGCCGCGCGAACTGGCGCCGTTCGTCGCTCGAGAGCGATCTGGTCGATTTCCGGGCCCTGCAGCGCCTGTCGCTCGGGTTCGAGCGCACCGGGTCCGAGGAGCCGGGCGCCCGGTGGCGCTCGCGATTGCCGATCCGCTTCGGCGTCAGCTACCTCCAGTGGCCCGACCTTCTGCCGGTCGCGGGGGCCACCGGCATCTCGGGGGGCACCGCGGGCGTGAACGAATGGACGGTTTCGCTCGGCACGGGCGTGATGACGCAGGACAAGGGAGGGAGTCTCGACCTCTCGCTGGAAGCGGGGACGCGGGGGAACCGGGACGAATTGGGCGTGAACGAGCGCTACGTGCGCGCGGCGGTCACGCTACAGGTGAGCGACGACACCTGGAAGTGAGGGAAGCGCCTCGCCCCGCGGCGAGACGGCCCCCGCGCCGGCCCCGATCGCAGTTCCAATCCCCACGCCCATCCCGATCCCGGCGCGGCGGCGCTCGCGGCGTTCGGGTCCCGGCTCGCCGCAGCGCTCGCAGCGCGTGAGGAGGCGGAGCCGCTCCGCGTAGTCGAGAGCCGCCTGGACGAACCACGCGTGCGCGAGGAGCGACGGGGCGGTTCCCGTGCTTCGCTCGCGCGCCGGATGGAGCCGCTCCGGCAATAGCCCCACCCCCTCGGCCCGCGCCGAGGTCCAGAAGAGAAGCGTCCGCACCGGCTCCAGGTCCTGGAGCCTCCGCGCCGCCCGCGCCTCGTGGAGCGCGAGCCATAGGGTCGGCGCCACGCGCGGCGCCTCGTCTCCCTCGTACCGAGAAAGCCCGCCCGCGCCCTCGCGGCTCCAGAGCCGCCGCTTCGCCGACGTCACGGTCGCCCGAACGCGCGGATCCTCCGGCTCGAAGTCGTCGAAGAGGCCGAGGAGGAGGAGCGAGGCGTCGGCGCGCGGATCGGTTCTCCAGGCGTCGCCCTCGGGCTCCAGGCCGCGCACGAATCCTCCCGTGGCGGCGCACCGGAGATGCCGGCCCGCCGCGCGCGCGATCTGGTCGGCCGCGACCGTCCAGGCCCGGGCGGCGGTCGCTTCGCCCAGGTAGGCGCCGAGCCGCGCCGCGGCCCTCAGGCCGCCGCGCACCGCCCCGGCAAGGGGCGCGTGGGCGCCGCGCCGCTCGCCCCACCAGTCCGATCCGACGGGGAGCCCCAGCGCGGGATCGGGCGAGGCCGCGAGCCGCGCGGCCGCGGGCGCGAGGAGCGAGCGCCAGATCGGAGCGAGGAACTCGACGTCGCGGTCGCGCTCGAAGTGGCGCGCGGCCGCCCAGAGGAGGAGCGCGTCGGCGAGGAGGGCCGCGTCGCGGTCGCCCGGCACGGCGACGGCGCTGCCGGTGAGGTCGTAGACCGGCGCCGGACGATGGGCGCCTCCCGTGCCGGCCGGTCCTCCCGCGGCCCGCGCCACGAACGCGAAGAAGCGGCGCGCGGCGCCGTGATACCCGGCGCGGCCGAGTGCGTCGGCCGCGATCGCTCCGTCGGCCACACGGCACCAGCGGGTCTCCGCCGCCCCCGCGTCGTCGCCGCGCGGCTCGAGCCCCGCGACGATGGCGCCCTCGGGCGTCTGGTGGAGGCGGAGCGCGAGGAGGCTCTCGGCGTAGACGGCGCCGACGTCCTCGGGCAGGTCCGCGAACTCGCGCGCGCCCTGGCTCGACCAGAGCGTCCAGTGGGCGCGCGTGCGCGTCAGCGACGCGGTGACGCCCGCCGCGTGGAACGCGCCGCTCGCCGCGCGCGCCTCGTCCGCCGTGGCGCCGTACGCGAGCGTCGCGGTCACCATGGCCGACGCGTGCGCGCCGAGCGAGAGGGGAACGCCGCTCACCGAATCGACCCACCCGGTCGCCTCCGCGCGCGGCCGCGCGCGGCCCTCCCGCGCTTCGGCGTCGGCGCCCGGCCGCGACTCCGCGTCGCGCGCGGTGGTGCGGACCAGGGCGACTCCGGTTCCCTCGTGCGTCTCGATCTGGAGCAGGAACGCGCGATGTCCCGACGCGTGGAGGAGCCCGCCGCTCTCCTCGTCGCGGCGGACCGTCTCGTGGGGCCGTCCCTCCGCGAGGCGGAGGTCGTGGTGGAAGTAGAGCGAGAGCGAGCGATGGACGCCGCTTCGGTTCGTGACCTGCACGCGGCGCACCAGGACGGGCGCCTCGGCGTCCACGTAGCTCTCGATCCAGATCTCGAGGTCGAGGTCGGGGAGCGCGACCGAGACGTCCGCGATCGGGACGCCGGCCGGCGCGCCCTGGCGGGCGCTGCTCGTTCCGGGCGAATCGGGGAGCCAGCGGAGAAAACCCTCCACCGCGACCCCGATCCGGGCGGGGCGGCGAAGGAACTGGGTCTCGGGAGCGAGGGTCGGCGCGTACAGCTCGAGCAGGGCTCCGTCGCGGTCGCCCGTCGCGGTCACTGTTCCGTTCCCGATGAGAAATGTCCGCGCCACCCGGCCTCCCTGCCGCGTTGATCGACAACCCCAAGCCCCGCGGCACGTTACCAGAGCCGCGCCGGAGGGGTCAATTCCTGGTAGGATGTCGCGCCTCATGTTCGACGCCTTCACCCTTCGATCGCCGCTCCTGGGCGACCTTCTGCTCGCGCTCTATCTCCTCGTCTGGGTCGTCCTCGCCGCGTACGGGATCCACCGGCTCCATCTGGTCCGTCTCTTCCGCCGGCGCGGGAAGCCCGCGGCGCCTCCGGCGCTCCCGGACACGGACGACGCGTGGCCTCGCGTCACCGTCCAGCTCCCCGTCTTCAACGAGCGCTACGTCGTGGAGCGCCTCCTCGAGGCGTCCGCCTCGCTCGACTATCCGGCCGACCGCCTGGAGATCCAGCTCCTCGACGACTCGACCGACGAGACGACCGAGATCGCCGCGGCCGCGGTGGCCTCGCTTCGCGCGCGGGGCGTGAACGTGGTCCACGTCCGGCGGAGCGACCGGTCGGGATTCAAGGCGGGGGCGCTCCAGGCGGGCCTGGAGCGGGCTTCCGGCGAACTCCTGGCGGTCTTCGACGCCGACTTCGTGCCGCCTCCCTCGTTCCTCCGCGAGACCGTCCCCTACTTCCGGGACGAGCGGGTGGGAATGGTCCAGTCGCGGTGGGAGCACCTGAACGAGGCCTACTCGCTCCTCGCGAGGGCGCAGGCGATCTCGCTCGACGGACATTTCGTCGTGGAGCACGCGGCGCGCATGGCGGGGGGCGCCTGGTTCAACTTCAACGGAACGGCGGGCGTGCTCCGCAAGGCGTGCATCGTGGACGCGGGCGGGTGGCAATCCGACACCCTGACCGAGGACCTCGATCTCTCCTACCGCGCGCAGCTGAAGGGGTGGCGCTTCGTGTTCGCGCCGCACGTGGCCTGCCCGGCCGAGCTCCCGGTCGAGATGAACGCCTTCAAGGCGCAGCAGCATCGCTGGGTGAAGGGCTCCATCCAGGTCGCCCGGAAGCTCCTCCCCATCATCTGGCGCTCGACGGCCCCCCCTGCCGTGAAGCTCGAGGCGACGTTCCACCTCACCTACAACGTCGCCTACGTCGCGCTCCTCCTCCTCGCGCTCCTCGTCTATCCCGTCGTCCTGGAGCGCTACGAGAGCCGGAGCCTCGTCTTCACCGTCGCCGACACGCTCCTCTTCCTCACCGCCACGCTCTCGACGCTCCTCTATTTCGGCGTCGCGCAGCAGGCGCTCCGGGGCGGATGGACGCGCCGGCTCCACTACCTTCCGTTCGTGATGTCGCTCGGGATCGGGCTCGCGGTGAACAACACGCGCGCGGTGCTGGGCGGTCTCTTTGGGGGGCGGGGCGTCTTCGAGCGGACGCCGAAGTTCCGGATCGCCTCGCGTCGCGATTCGTGGCGCCGGAAGCGCTACCGCGCGCCCGTCTCCGGCTGGGCGCTCCTGGAGATCTCCCTCGGCCTCTACTTCGCGTGGGCCATGGTGTCGCTCTTCCACGCCGAGCGCTTCGCCTCGATCCCCTTCTTCCTTCTCTACCTGTTCGGCTTCCTCTACGTCGGCGTGCTCTCGGTCGCGCACGCCGCGTCGCGCCGGTAGCGGCGCGCGCGCGCCCCGGCGAACGCCGCCAGGGCCGACGCCGCGGCCCAGCCCCCGTACTCGACCCAGGGAACCCAGGCGGGGAGCGCCCACGCGCCCGTCTCGCGGAACGCGCCGAGCGGCGCGTAGGAGAGCGCCACGAGCCCCGAGAAGAGAAGGAGCCCCGCTTCGGCGTGGAGCGGGAGGAGCGCCACCGGCATCACCAGGTACCAGGGGTAGACCGTCGGGCTCGCGAGAATCCACGCCGCGAGGAGCGCGAGGGCGGCGCCCGAGACCGTGCGCGCCGTCCACCCGATCGCCACGGCCGCGACGGCGACCAGCGCCGCGAGGATGGCCCGCGGCGGCTCGCCCGTCTCGAAGAGGGGGCGGATCAGCGCGTAGAGCGACCCGTTGAACTCCCAGTGGCGGAGGTAGGTCGCGAGGCCGGTCCAGAGCGACGAGCCCGCGCCGAGGAAGGGAAGGAAGAGGAGCGCGCCCGTCGCGGCGGCGACGCCGAGCGCGAGGAACGCGCGGCGCCGCGCGAGCGCCGGCACCACGAGGAGCGGCAGGTACTTCACCAGCGCCGCGGCCGCGAGCGCCGCGCCTCCGAGCGCGGGTCGGCGGTTCTCGAGCGCCGCCAGCGCGAGGAGGAGGAACGCGGCCGCCGCGAGATCCACGTGCCCGCTTCCGAACGACTCGATGACGACGAGCGGATTCCAGTAGTAGAGAAGCGCGCGCTCGGCCGGGAGCCCGCGCCCGCGGAGGAGCGCCAGGAGCGCGAGGAGGAGGATCCCCTCGAGCACGAGGAGGACTCCCTTCCACGCCCACGGCTCCGGCGCGGTCCGCGCGGCGGCGCCGAAGAGGAACTGGGCCATCGGGGGATAGATGGTCGGCACGTCGGCGTGATTGAGGCGCTCGAGGAGCGCGTCGTGGTAGCGTGAAAGGGAGGAATCGGCCGGCGCGCGCGGAAAGGGGTTCTCTCCGGCCGCCACGAGCCGCCCGTCCCAGAGGTAGCGGTAGAGGTCCTCGGAGAGACGCGGCTCGGCCGGCAGGAGGAGGAGCCGCGGCAGGAGCCCGATCGCGACCGCGATCGCGAGGTTCGCGCGCGCTCCCCGCCGGAGGAGGAGCCATGCCGCGGCCAGATAGGCGCCGTGGCCCGCCAGCCAGGGCCCGAGGAGCCGGTCCGGCCGCGATCCGTCGGCGATTCCCGCCAGGGCGGTCGCCCCGGCGGCGATCGCGCCGAGGAGAAGGAGTGTTCGTTCGCGATGTCGCAACGCAGCCGCGATTCTAGGAAGCGCCCCGCGAGCGGTCAACGCGAGCCCGCCGAGCTGGCCGCCAGCGATCCCGAGGTCCGGGGACTCTGGGAGACCGCCGGCGAGGCCGGGGCGCAGCCCACCCGGGCCGTCTCGCGGCAGCGCCGCGCCTTCGTCCAGAACATGATCGGGGTGAGCCCCCGGATGCAGCGCGTCTTCCGTCTGATCGAGAAGGTCGCGCCGACCGACAGCTCGGTCCTCCTGACCGGGGAGAGCGGGACCGGGAAGGAAATGGTCGCCACGGCGATCCACCTCCAGAGCGCCCGCGCCCACCGCCCCTTCGTCACCGTGAACGCGGCGGCGATCCCCGAGACGCTCTTCGAGAGCGAGCTCTTCGGGCACGTCCGCGGCGCCTTCACCGGCGCCGTGGCGGACCGGGTCGGCCTCCTGAACCAGGCCGACGGAGGGACGATCTTTCTGGACGAGGCGGCGGAGATGCCGGCCTCCGTCCAGGTGAAGCTCCTCCGCGCGCTCCAGAGCGGCGAGGTGCGACGCGTCGGGGCTCCCGACTCCTCGCACGTGGACGTGCGGGTGATCGCGGCGACGAATCGCGACGTCCACCGCGCGATGGCGGAGGGGGCGCTGCGCGAGGATCTCTACTATCGCCTCAGCGTCTTCCACATCGAGCTGCCGCCGCTCCGGGAGCGGCGCGAGGACATCCCGCTCCTCGCCGACTTCTTCCGCGAGCGCTACGCGCGGCGCCTGGGGAAGCGGGTGGAGCGCTTCGGGGAGCGCGCCCAGTACTACCTCATGCGCTACGACTATCCGGGCAACGTCCGCGAGCTGGAGAACGCCGTGCAGCGCGCGGTCACCCTGGCCGAGGGCCCGGAGCTCTCGCACCTCGACCTGCCTCCCAACTTCCGCGAGGCCCCCGTGCCGCTCCTCCGGGACGCGGCGCCCTTCCCCTATTCCGAGTCGCTGACGCTCGCCCAGCTCGAGGCCGAGCACATCCGGCGGGTCCTCTCCCACTTCGCGAACAACACGACGAAAGCGGCGAAGAGCCTCGGAATTTCCCGCTCGACTTTGTGGCGCAAAATGAAGGACTATAAGATCTGACTGTTCCACAATAGAACGATCATGCGTTCGATTGTGGAACAGATGGTACACTTCGGGACAGCGCCTAGGCGCCCGCGGATTTCGCTTAACTATTCATAAAACAACGTACTACAGCGATATAGCTCCTCTGGCACGATCGCTGCGATGGGTGGGTTCCAGGGAATGGCGCGGGTGAATGCCCGCGTCGACGGAGCCAGTCAACCCACTCGCGACGGGCGGGAAGGCCCCGCCCGGGAAGGAGGAGTGAAGATGAACATCGTTCGCTGGAGTCCGGTGCGCGAGATGCTCTCGCTCGAGAACGAGATGAACCGCCTCTACGGCAACCTGGTCCAGTCGTTCCAGGAGACCGAGGCGACCTCGGTCTGGGCGCCGAAGGTGGACATTCAGGAGAACAAGGACGAGTACCTCCTGAAGGCCGAGCTTCCGGGGATCAAGCAGGAAGACATCAAGATCACGCTGACCGACAACCAGCTCGTCATCCGCGGCGAGAAGCGGCGCGAGGCGGAGCAGGGGAACGCGACGTTCCACCGGGTGGAGCGCGTGTTCGGGACGTTCGAGCGCGCCTTCACGCTCACGAAGGCCGTCCGCTCGGACAAGATCGAGGCGATCTACCGCGACGGCGTGCTGGTGCTCCACGTGCCGAAGGCGGAAGAGGCCAAGGCCCGCGAGATCGTGATCAAGACCGAGTCCTAACGAAGATCGCATCAGGCAGGACGGCATCGGCCCGAGCGGCCGGCCGAACGAAACGACCGGCGTGGAGGGAGGGGCCGCGAGGCCTCTCCCCGCGCTATGGAGGAAGTCATGGGAAAGATCATCGGCATTGACCTCGGCACGACGAACTCGTGCGTCGCCGTGATGGAAGGCGGCGAGCCGGTCGTGATCGCGAACGCCGAGGGGAATCGCACGACTCCCTCCATCGTCGCGTTCACGAAGACGGGCGAGCGCCTGGTGGGGCAGGTGGCCAAGCGCCAGGCCGTCACGAATCCGAAGAACACCGTCTACTCGGTGAAGCGCTTCATGGGGCGGAAGTTCGGTGAAGTCGCGGCCAGCGAGGTGAAGAACGTCCCCTACGCCGTTCAGGACGCGAAGGCCGGCGGCGTGGAGATCGTGCTGGGCGACAAGTCGTACAGCCCGCCCGAGATCTCCGCGATGATCCTCCAGAAGATGAAGCAGACGGCGGAGGACTACCTGGGCGAGAAGGTGACCGAGGCGGTCATCACCGTTCCGGCCTACTTCAACGACGCGCAACGCCAGGCGACCAAGGACGCCGGCCGGATCGCGGGCCTCGAGGTGAAGCGGATCATCAACGAGCCGACCGCGGCCGCGCTGGCCTACGGGCTCGACAAGAATCGAGAAGTCGCCGAAAATCGCGCCGAGACGCAGCCCTCCGAGCGAGATCGGGTGCCCGGCGTCTTCCTCGAGCGCATTTTCGAGGGCGTTGATCGTGTGCCGGTAGATGCGCGCGCGCTCGGCGTCGTCTTCGGAGAGCGCCATGACGATCAGGCTCGC
>DATIQI010000034.1:0-9327 GCA_035470985.1 Acidobacteriota bacterium | reverse complement strand
AGACGTCCACCTCGTACTCCGTGGCGCCGCCGTAGGCCGTCATGAAGCGCGCGATCTCGAGATCGGGGCCCCCGTCGATCACGAGCCGGACGTTTCCCGCGCGGTCGTACCGGTCGTGAACGTCGCGGTCGCTCTTCGGCTCGGGGCGGATCGCGATGAGGGCCGTGATCCGCCGCGAATCGCTCCACTCGGGAAGGGTGGCCGTGACGCGCGCGACGCGGCCGTTCTCCTCGGCTGTCAGACCGCGAACGGCGAACTTCGACGCCGAGTCGGGGAGGAAGTGGAGCGCGGCGTTCCGGAAGACCGGTACGGTCACCGGACCCGGGACGCGCGGCGCGCTCGGCTGCGCGGCGGCGGGGGCCGGAGCCGTGGCGGAGGCGGCGAGGACGGCGGCGAGAAGCGTCGCCGCGACGAGGGCGCGTCGCGCGCTTCGCCCGGGACGGGCGCCGGTCATGGCCGCTTCCACGTGGCGAGGAAGACCGCGGCCGTCCAGGTCGGAATGAGTCCCACGCCCGGGACCAGCTCCGCGACGAAGGTCGGCAGGAACGCCCAGTGCCACCCCACCATGGCGATCATCGTCACGGCCATGGCGACGTCGATCACGTCGTTCGCCGGGGATAGGAATCCGACCCCGAAGAAGGGCAGGAAGAAGATCTGCGCGCCGTCCACGAAGAGCGCGAGGAGCCGCGCCGTCCAGATCCGCCTTCGGGTGAGTCCGGGTCGAACCATCGATCTCCCTCCGGGCGCCGGCGGCGCGGGTCAGAGAAGCGAAGGGCCGGGCGCGTAGCGCCGGACGTACTCCTTCACGTCGAGCTTGCGCGCCGTGTTCTCGCTGCTCATGTAGCGGACCGTTCCGAAGATCGGCCGCTCCGGCCCCCACGCGCGATCGTAGCGCCCGAGCGTCCAGAAGTAACCGGTATAGGAGTTCGGGTCCCGGCCGTCGAGCGACCACCTGTTCATGAGGTGGATCATGGCCGCAAGCGCCTCGCGGGGCGAGGACGACCACTCGAGGATCTTCTTCCCCCAGAGCATCCGCATGTAGTTGTGGAACCAGCCCTCGCGCTTCAACTGGGTCATGGCCGCGTTCCAGAGCGGATCGTGGGTCCGCGCCGCTTCGAGATCGTCCAGCGTGTAGCGGTGGGGTCGCGGGTCGCGCTCGTGCTTCTCCAACGTCCGCCGCGCCCAGTCGGGGAGCGACTCGTAGCGATCGTAGTCGCTCCGGCGCGCGCAGAAGTTGAATCCCAGCTCGCGCCACGTGATCAGTTGGTCCAGGAACGCCTCCGCCGCCTCGCTCATGCCCCACCACCCGGCCCGCTTCCCCGTCGCCTTCGCCGCGAGCCGCTCCTCGGACCATCCCTCGTGCCGCGCGACGGCGTCGAAGATCTGGTGCGCCGCGACGTGGCCGAAGTGGAGGTAGGGGGAGAGCCGGCTGGTCCCGTCCCGCTCCGGCTCGTTCCGATCCTCGGGGTAGCGGCCGAGCCGCGCGCGCACGAACCGATCGAGCGCGGCGGCGGCGGCCGCGGGCCCGCCCGGCGTCTCCACGACGCCCACCGAGTGGTCGATCGGCAGCGCCGCGAGCGACGCGGCCGCGCCCGCGAGAACGGAGTCCGTCGCGGCGGGCCAGCGCGCCGCGATCTCGGACGCGATCGGCGGAGGCGCCGGGAGCCGCGCGCCCTCCAGCGGATTCGGCGCGGGGAATTCGCGCAGGTGCTGGTGGAGCGCGCGCTGCAGATGGCGCCGGAAGGCGTACGCCGTCGGGAAGAGGGTCTCGGTCGCGCGCATTGGATAGAGGCCGTTCGAATCGACGGCCTCGAATCTCGCCTCGATCCGCGCGGCCGCGGACTCGGTCATCCGCGGGATCATGAAGGCGGGGAAGTCGTCCGTGACGACGACCGCGGCGTGAGCCGCGAGAGCCGCCAGGAGCCCCTTGCCGGCGCCCAGCGACGGCTCGACGTAGGGAACGTAGCGCACGCCGCTCCCTTCGAACACGCGCGCGTTGTCGCGCATGCCGTCGAGCAGGAACCGGTGGAATCGGTCGCACGCCCACGGGTAGTCGCAGCGGAGCGCCTCGAGGATCAGGAGCGGCCGCTCCAGGCGCTCCGCCCACGCGACGGCGTGCTGCAGGGCGAAATTCCAGCCCGGCCGCCGGTTCATGGTCATCCAGTAGAGGACGTGGTCGCCGTCGAGGCGAGGCGAGGCGTCCCGGAGAACGCGGACTCGTGTGGCGGGAGCGGGCGTCATGGCGCGAGGGGGTGAGTATACTCGCCCTCATGACGACCGGCCGTCTCCTTCTCACCGGCGCCACCGGCTACGTGGGGGGACGACTCCTTCCGCTACTCGAGGCGCGCGCCGCGCCGCTTCGCTGCGTGACCCGCCACCCCGAGGCGCTCCGCGCGCGCGTCGGCCCGGCCACCGAAGTCGTGGCGGGCGACGTCACCGACCCGGCGAGCCTTCGATCGGCGCTCCAGGACGTCCATACCGCGCTCTACCTCGTCCACTCCATGGGCGCGAGCGGTCACTTCGCCGACGCCGATCGCCTGGCCGCGGAAGCCTTCGGCGCCGCCGCCCGCAACGCCGGCGTCGCGCGCATTGTCTATCTCGGCGGCCTGGGGCGCGAAGGCGCCCTCTCGCCCCATCTGGAGAGCCGCCAGGAAGTCGGCCGCGTCCTCGCGGCCGCGGGCGTTCCGGTCGTCGAACTCCGCGCGTCGATCATCATCGGGTCGGGGTCCTTTTCGTTCGAGATGGTCCGCGCGCTCGTGGAGCGGCTCCCCGTCATGGTGACGCCACGATGGGTCCGCACACCGGCCCAGCCGATCGCGATCGAGGACGTCCTCGCCTATCTCCTCGCCGCGATCGACGCGCCACCGGAGGTCTCCGGCGTCTTCGAGATCGGGGGCTTCGATCGCACGTCGTACCTGGGAGTCATGCGCGAGTACGCGCGGCAGAGAAGGCTCCGCCGCTGGATGATCCCGGTGCCGGTCCTCACGCCGGCCCTCTCGAGCCTCTGGCTCCGGCTCGTGACCCCCCTCTACGCGCCGGTGGGGCGGGCGCTCATCGAGGGTGTTCGCAACGAGACGATCGTACGCGACGATCGTGCCCTTCGCGTCTTTCCCGTTCGCCCGCGCGGCTTCGCGGAGGCGATCCGCCGCGCGCTGGAGAACGAGGACCGGGACTACGCGGAGACCCGCTGGTGCGACGCCTCCCCGTTCGGGGATCGGGAGCCACGAAAGACCTACCGGACGCGAATCATCGACTCGCGCGCGGCCCGGGTGGCGGCGACGCCCGAGGCGGCGTTCCGGCCCATCCAGCGAATCGGCGGAGACGCCGGCTGGTACTTCGGCGACGGGCTCTGGCGGCTCCGGGGCTTCCTGGACACCCTGGTCGGAGGGCCGGGGCTTCGGCGGGGACGCCGCCATCCAGACCTTCTCCGCCCGGGCGACGCCCTCGACTTCTGGCGGGTCGAGGAGGTCGAGGCGCCCCGGCTCCTTCGCCTTCGGGCGGAAATGAAACTGCCCGGCCGCGCCTGGCTCCAATTCGAGGTCGCGCCGGCCGGACCGGGGGAAGTCGAGATCCGCCAGACCGCCTTGTTCGATCCGAGGGGGGTCGCGGGCCGCCTCTACTGGTACGCGCTGGTGCCGGTCCATGGACTCGTCTTCGGCGGGATGCTCCGGGGGATCGTGGCCCGGGCGCGCGAAATTCCTGACAGATCGGACAGGTTTCGGCGTTCTAGGGGGTAGCGGGTGGATTCGTGGCACGATTTCCCGCTCGTTTACGCGTTCTAAGGAGCGATAATCGAGCCCTCCCCGCGCAGTCGTTTTTTCCTGCGTCACGAAGTCTTTGGTTCCGACCGGCATCACGATCAATGGGGGGCACGGAACTGAGCGAGTCCGAGGAATCCAAGTTCCAGCCGGAGCCGACGCAGATCCTGCTCGGCGCCCGGCTCGAGGCCGGCGCGTGCCGGGAGTCGAACCGCGATCGGCTCTTCGGGCTGCTCTACGACGAGCTCCATTCCATGGCCCAGAGGGCCATGCGGAGCGAGAGGCCGAGCCACACCCTCACGCCGACCGCGCTCCTCCACGAACTCTACCTCCGCCTCGTGGACCAGACCCGGATCGACTGGACCGACCGGGCCCGATTCTTCGAGATCGCGGCGCGCGCCATGAGGCAGATCCTCATCGACCACGCGCGGGCCCACCGCGCCGCCAAGCGCGGCGGCGGCTGGAAGCGCGTCACGCTCGAGCCGGACGTCCTCGACCATCAGGCCAACACCTTCGATCTGGTCGCCATGGGGGATGCCTTCGACGCGCTCTCGCGGAAGGACGAGCGGGCCGCGTCCGTGGCGGAAATGAGGATCTTCGCCGGCCTCACCATCGAGGAGATCGCCCACGTGCTGGGCGTCTCGCCGCGCACGGTGGACACCGACTGGGCGTTCGCGCGGCGCTGGCTCAGCCGCGAGATCGGCAAGGGATGACGGACGATTCCCGGCACGAGCGACTGAAGGAGGCGCTCTACGAGGCCCAGGCACTCTCGGGGGCGGCCCGCCGGAGACTGCTCGACCGGCTCGAGACGGAGGACCCGGGGCTCGCGGCGGAAGTTCGGAGCCTGCTCGCGGAAGAGCCGCTCGTGGACGACGCGGGCCGCGGCATTACCGCGGCGGCGGGGGAGGTGCTCCGCCAGGTCGGCGCGCGCGCCGAGCTCTCGTCCGGCGTCGCGCGCGAGATCGGTCCCTACCGGCTGCTCGAGGTAATCGGCTCCGGTGGCATGGGGGTCGTCTATCGCGCCGAGCAGCGCGAGCCGATCCGCCGAGAAGTGGCGCTCAAGGTGCTGGGGGGCGGCCTGACTTCGGGGCGCATCGCGCAGCGCTTCGCCGCCGAGCAGAGGGCGCTCTCCCTGATGGACCATCCCGGGATCGCCCGAATTCTCGACGCGGGCGGCGACGAGACGGGCACGCCCTACATCGTGATGGAGCTGGTGCAGGGCGTCCCGATCACCGACTACTGCCGCGCCGCGCGGCCCGACCGCGCGACCCTTCTGAAGCTCTTCGTCTCCGTCTGCCGCGCCGTGCAGCACGCGCATCAGAAGGGGATCGTCCACCGCGATCTGAAGCCCTCGAACATCCTCGTGGTCGAAGTGGACGGCGCCCCCGCCGCGAAGATCATCGACTTCGGCATCGCCCGGATCGTGGATCCGCCCGACGCGACGCGGCCGAGAACGCTCCTCACCGGAGAGGGCCAGGTTCTCGGCACCCTCGAATACATGAGCCCGGAGCAGGCGTCGGGGCGCGTGCGCGACATCGATACGCGCACCGACGTCTACTCGCTCGGCGCGGTCCTCTACGAGATGCTCACCGGCTCGCTCCCGTACGACCTCTCCGGGAAGTCGGTCCCGGAAGCGATCGGGATCATCGGACGCGACCCCCCGCGGCCCTTCCGCCAGACGCGCGGCGGGGGCCGCCATCTGCCCGGCGATCTCGAGACGATCACCCTGAAGTCGCTCGAGAAGGAACCGGGACGAAGATACGGGGGCGTCGGATTCCTGGCGGAAGACATCGAGCGCTACCTCCGGGCCGAGCCGATCGCGGCGCGCCGGCCGAGCACCCTCTATCAGCTCCGGACGCTGGTCCGCCGGCACCGGACGGCGGTGATCCTTTCCGGCGTCGCGATGGCGGGCCTCGCCGTCTTCGGGGTCTCGATGGCGATCCTCTACGCTGGCCAGGTCCGCGAACGCGAGCACGCCGAGGTCGAAGCCGAGAAGGCGCGTCTCGTGTCGGAGTTCCTTCAGGAGACCTTCGCGGCCGCGTCCCCGGAGGACCTGGGACGCGGCGCGACCGTCATGCAGGTGCTCGACCGCGCCATCGGACGTCTCGACCACTCGTTCCGCGCGCAACCGAGCCTGGCCGCCACGCTGCGGAACACGCTCGGCGAAACGGTGCGGGCGCTCGGCGACCCCGTCCGGGCCGAGTCGCTGATTACCCTCTCGCTCGCGGAGCGGTCCCGGCTCCACGGGGACGGGCATCGCGACGTCTTCGCCTCCCGCCTCTCGCTGGCCGAGGTGGCGGCGGACCGGGGCGACTACGCGCGCGCCGACTCCATCGCGAAGGACGCCCTGCGGCGGCGCGGCGCCGACGTGACGCCCCGGGAGCGGCGGGAGGTCCTGCGCGTTCGCGGCCGAAGCGCCATCGAGCTCGATCCGCCCTTGGCCGAATCGCTCCTCACCGAGGCCTACGATCTCACCGTGCGCCTCCACCTCGGCGACGACGCGGACATCGGCGAGCTCCTGACGGAACGAGGCTATTCCGCGATGCGCTCGTCGAAGTTCGAGCGCGCCGACTCGCTGCTTCACTCCGCCGTGGATCGCCTCACGCGAGTCCGAGGCCCGGACCATCCGGCGACGCTGATGGCGCGATCGAATCTCGCGACGTGCCTCAGCTGGCTCGGGCGCACCGACGAGATGCTCGCCCTCGGCCGCGATAATCTCGTGCGGGCCGAGCGCGCCCTCGGCCCGGACCATCCCCAGACCGCGATCGCGCACAACAATATGGCGTCGCAGCTGACGAGCGTCGAGCGATTCCGGGAGGCGGAACCTCACTACCGCCGGGCGGTCGCCACGTGGGAGCGCGTGTACGGTCCGGCGCATCCCCATCTCTCCATCGGCTACGCGAACGTCGGGTACGTTCTCCACTGCGACGGTCGGTACGAAGAGGCCGAGGCCTGGTACCGCAAGGCGGTTCGAACGGCCCAATCGTCGCCGGGGTCGCTTCCGGGACAGTTTCTCTATCGCAATCTCGCGTCGGTCGCCCTCGACCGCGGGGACCTCTTCGAAGCGGAGCGATGGGCCCGGCGCTCCATCGAGCCCGCCGCGGGGATCGTGGGCCCCTACGATCTCGGTGCGGGTTGGGGCGCCCTGGCGGAGATTCACCTCGCTTCAGGGCGTCCCGACAGCGCCGCCGGCTGCGCGGAACGGGCCGTCGCGATTCTGCGCGCTACTGCGCCCCGGCTGCAGAGCCACCTCCCCTATGAGGAGGTTCGCGCGCTGGCCATGGCGGCGCGGGGCGAACGCGCGCGCGCCGACTCGATCCTGGCGTCGATCCGGGAGCCGCTGGTCACGGGGAAGTACTGGTTCCTGGAGAAGAGGCGAGCCCTTCGCCGCGCGGAGACGTACTACAGAAAAGCCGGGAATTCCGCGGAGGCCGCCTACTACCGGCAGGCTCTGGCCCGGATCCAGCGCTAGCGGATATCGCACTCGCGAAGGCCCGGTCCGAGGACGTCGGCCACATCCGGGTCGCGTCCGAACATCGGCCCGAGTGAAACTTTTCTTGCGTCCTCGTTGGAGATTTTCCGCACGTAAAGGTAACCGGATCGCGACCTCCGGACTTCGTCCTCCTCAGGAACTCCCCCACGCATTGGCGCTGAGGGACGAAGCGCTTTCGGGCACTCCCCGGGGCGGCGGCGCCGAAGAAATCTCCCCGCTTCGAGCCAGGAATTCGTTGTGACCGGTAACAGCGCCTTGGGATCTCCGCTGAGCCAGCGGCGAATCCCGGTGCATCGACGCGTGCTTGCGGCACGCAGGGGGGCTTGTCATGAATTGGCCGTTCTCACCCGTACCACCCGTTCCCGGCCCGATCGACGTTCGCCGGACCCCGATCCGTCGCTTCGCGGCGGTTGGGTCGCTGCTTCTCCTGGCCTGCCTCCACTTCGGTGGCGCGCCGGCGGCTTCGGCCGCGGCCTCCGATCGAGGTCCGGAGATCGTCGTGAAACTAGAGGCGCGAGCCCAGCTCGAGCGAGGCTCGGACGGCGCGTATCGCGTCGGCAGGCCCGACGTGGACCGGGCGTTGAATCGCATCGGAGCGCAGGCCGTGGCTCCGGTATTCCCGGGCGGCCAGGGGAAGAATCTGGAAATCCGGCAACGGTACGGACTCGATCGCTACTACAAGATCCGCCTCCGGCCCGGCGCCGACGCGCGCGCCGCCGCGGCGGAGATGAGGAAGACGCGGGGCGTGGAACTGGCGACCGAGGGAGGCGCCAAGACCCTGAACGTGGAAAGCGCGACCGGCGCGACCGCGGAAGTCGTTCCGAACGATCCGAGTTTCAACCTCCAATGGGCGCTCCAGAACACCGGCGTCGATCCGGGCGGCGCGCTCGGCATCCCCCTCGAGGCCGACGCCGATATCGACGCGACCGACGCGTGGGGTCTCACCACCGGGAGCGCGAATGTCACCGTGGGTATCGTCTCGTCGGGCATCGACTTCGCCGAGCCCGAACTCGCCGGGCGATTCTACGAAAACACGGCAGAGGCCACGGGCGTGCCCGGAGTGGACGACGACGGGAACGGCTACGTGGACGACGTCCGCGGCTGGGACTTCATCGAGGGCGACAACAATCCGGGGCACGTGCCGGACAACCCGCTCAATCCGAACCAGGCGACACTCGATACGGGCTCGACCCGGATCGCCAGCGTCCTGGGCGCCAATGGCAACAATGCGGCTGGAATCGCGGGGGTCGATTGGGCCTGCCGGCTCCTCAGCACGAGGGTCTTCTCCGGGTCCTTCTTCGCCTCGACCGCCGATATCATGGCCGCCTATCTGTACTCGGCCGAGCTCGGCGCACGAGTCGTCATCTCGAACATCCTATTCTTCGATCTGACCCCGGGAGAACTGACCCTCATCATCGATACGGTCGCCGCGGCGCAGGCGGCGGGCGCCGTCATCGTCGTGCCCGTGGGCTCGACCTTGGACGGCTCGAACACCGAACTCTATCCGGCGCCGCTTCCGGGGGTCCTCGGAGTCGCTACGTCCGAAGGACAGGACCTTCACTGTGACCTGGCACGCTGCGGATCCTGGAGCGTCACGGGCAACCAGGTCGCGGTGACGGCCCCCGGGCGGAGGATCGTCGGGATCGACCCCGTCGCGGGAGGTGGGCCCGGCACGACGGCCTATCTGAACGGCGGGGGCATTGCCGCGTCCATCGTCGCCGGCACCGTCGCACTCGCCTTCGCCGCCAATCCCGCTCTGACGGTGGGAGAGGCAAGCGCGATCATCAGGGCTACCGCCGATGATCTGGTCGGGGATCCGGGCGAGGACACACCGGGACGGGACGGCTATCACGGAGACGGGCGCGTCAACGCGTTCCGGGCCGTGCAAGCCGCGGCACCTCGAGGCGCTCGAGCCCGGCGTGCCTGCCGGGCAGCGCACGCAGCGCCTCGTGCATCGCGCGCACGTCGGTGTAGAGGTCTAGATCAAGCATGGCTCGAACGCGAGTTCACTCGCCTCGCCGATGAGCTCATCGATCAGCGCGAGGCGCCCGGATTTGAGCGAGGTCAGGCATCGCC
>DATIQI010000033.1:0-2406 GCA_035470985.1 Acidobacteriota bacterium | reverse complement strand
AATTGTTCACCTTGGGGAATCGCAGCACGAGCGGCCCGTTCCCATGGCCGACGCGGGCGAGCCGCATCAGCACGTTGGCGTCCGACGCCATGCGGGACGTTCCGCGGAGGGCGTCCATGTCGTCGGCGAAGCCTTTCCCGGAGGGCGGCTTCGGCTCGTGGTGGACGACGACCACGGCGGCGCCGGTCTCGTGTCGCAGCTCATCGAACCGTCCGAGAACGGGTGCGAAGTCGGCGGCGTGATTCTCGTCCACATGGTGCACGCGGGAGAGGGCGTCGACGATTAGGACGTCGAGGCGCGGATCGCGCACCAACTCGAACCACGCGGCCCACTGTTCGTTGTCGAGGACGTCCACAGCGCCGCGCAGGTGCGGCCGCGAAACGAAGGAGAGACCCTCGTCACGTTCTGAGAGTCCAGCTTCGCCGGCGACGGCCCGGAGGCGTTCCTGGAGGACGTGCGCGGGCAACTCGAGTTCGAGTATCCCGGCCCTTACTCCTCCTGTGGCGGTCGGTATCCCGAACCATGGCTCACCACGGACCGCGCTGAGCGCGAACTGGAGGGCCGCCCAAGTCTTTCCGAGGCCAGGGCGCCCGTAGAGGAACGCGAGGTCTCCGGCCGAGAGGAGGCCGTTACCGAGCAGGCTCCGCGGCTTCGCGTAAGTTCGGCCGGCGAACGTGAACGCGCCGACCGCAATCGACGTGAATCGCTTCGACGGCGGCACGAAGGGCTCCCCGCCAGCCGCGAGTTTGAGGAGGTGGTCCCGCGTTCCGCCGGCGGCGATCCAGTCGGACACGTCGCCCTTCGCGGGGAGGTCGGGAAGTTTGAGGATCCTCACGCAGCCGACGGATCCCGCGATCGCGGCTGCAACGGCGTTCGCATGCTTCAGACCCGGCTCGTCGTTGTCGGGGAGGATGGCGACGTCGCGGGCGCCGGCGAGTTGCTTGGTGTGGCCGTCGGTCCACTTGAGGCTCCCGCCGGAGTTGGTCGTGGCGATGAGCCCGAGGGTGGCGACGTTGTCGACGTCCTTCTCACCTTCGCACACGATGATGGGGTAGGGGTACGTGCCGGCCTTCTGAAGCGCGATCGCCGAGACGACCTCCGGGAGCCGGTAGAGGAGTCTGCGCGCTCCCTCGAGATTGTAGATCCACGCATCCTCGCCGGGGTCGGCCCCCGGCTTCCAGCGACGCTGTCTAAAATTCTTGTGTTCATCGCGGAGCACCTGGTAGAGGAGCGTCCCGTCCTCGTCGACGTAGTCGTAGGTCGCGACGACCTCCCCCCACGGTCTCGACCCCTTCACGTCGCCGCGGCGGCCCGAGCCCGCCACGTAGAGGTCGCACCACTTGAGGCCGGCCTTCGCGATCACGTCCCGAGCGTCGCATCCGGCGTGACAGTGGAGAATGACGGCGCCGGAGGTCCCTTCGGCGACGTGAAGGGAGTTCCGGGCGTCGTCGTGGGCGGGGCACTTCGCGTTCCACCCGGTTCCGTCGGGGCGGACGTTGGCGAGGCGGCGGAGGACTTCGGCGGTCGCGGCGTTCACGTCTCACACTCCGCGGATCGCCACGGGCCGATCGTGCCGCGGGCGACCTCGACGATCACCCACCTGAGCGCGCCGTACTCCTCCTGCGCGTCAGGGTCGTTCAGGAGTTCGGCGAACCGCTCGGCGCGATGCCGGTCCGGAAACCGCCTCGACCGCGCGCGTCCGGAGGACTCTCGCGCCCAAGAGACGCGCCAAAGCGTGAGGCGCCGGAGTTGGCCCTCCGGCTTGACGTGACGAGTTCGGCGGCGTACGTTTTCCATGTAGTCTCCAGCCGAGTCCGCCGCGTCTCCCTCCAAGGATCCGGCGGGCTCGGTGCTTTTCCTACGACGGTGGTCCGTCCGACGTGCCGGGATCCGGGGCCGCCTCCGCGGCCGCCTCGGGCTCCTCAGCCCTCTCACGCCGGCCGATCCGCAGCGGCCTCAGCTCGGCGGCCTCCAGCCTCGCCCGCAGCGCCTCACCCTCCGCCAGGGCCGCACGCAACCTGTCGCGCTCGGCCTCCGCCGCGTCCGCCTCCCGGACGAAGTCGGCACGGAGCGCCGCGAGCGATCGGCCATCGAAGTTCGACGAAACGTCGTCCCGCACGCTGACGAACCCGATCAGGCCGAGGCGGAGGAGCCGGCGCAGCGTGTCGCGCATCGCCTCGCGCTCATGGTCGGGTGGCGGCGGGGGAGGCGCCAACGTTTCGACGCGGTCCTGCAACTTGTCGATGAGCATGAGCAACTGTGCCCGGACGGCTGGCGCTGTGTCCGGCGACTCGATCGTTTCCACCGCGACCTTCAGCAGGCGCGGCTCCAGCCCGTCTAGATCCCTTAACATCCTCTGGATCGCGCGGCGCTGGGCCTCCGCACGGGTCGGCCTCCCACCAGATC
>DATIQI010000032.1:0-7523 GCA_035470985.1 Acidobacteriota bacterium | reverse complement strand
AGGGGCCCGGAACCGGGACGATCGCGATCCCCGCCTCGACCGCGGCGCGGACGAGCGTGAAGGCGGGATCGGAGATTCCGGGCGAGCCGGCGTCGGAGACGATCGCCACCGACGCGCCCGATCGGAGCCGGTCGATCAACTCCGGCGTGCGGCGATCCTTGTTGTGATCGTGATAGGAGACGAGCGGGCGCGCGATCCCGAAGCGCGCGAGGAGTTGCCCGGTGTGCCGCGTGTCCTCGGCCGCGACCACGTCGGCTTCGCGGAGCACGCGCTGTCCGCGCGGCGAGAAGTCCTCCACGTTTCCGATCGGGGTGGCCACGAGATAGAGCGTCCCTTCCTTCGCGCTCGCGGCCGCGCCTTCGCCCTCACCCGCGCCCGCGCGCGGGCCGGCCGCGTCCCGCTCCTCACGAGACTCGGTCACGCGCGGCGCCCCCAAAGCTCGGCCGCGGCCGCGCGGAACGACGCGATCGCCCGCTCGATGCCGGCGTCGTCCACGTCGAGATGCGTGATGGAGCGGAACGCGCCCGGCCCGCCGAACGGGAGCGCGTAGACGCCGTGGCGAAGCGCCGCGTCGAGGAATTCCTGGACCCGCTCCGGCTCGCGTCCGAGCCGCGCGATGACGATGTTCGTCTCCACGTGCGCGGGATCGATCGTGATCGGCTCCATCCCGGCCAGCGCCTCCGCGAGGCGCTTCGCGCGGCGGTGATCGTCGGCGAGGCGCGCGCGGTGGTGGCGAAGCCCGTGGAGCGCGCCCGCCGCGATGATCCCCACCTGGCGCATGGCGCCGCCGAACATCTTGCGCGCGGCTCGAGCTTCCGTGATGAACGCGGCGCTTCCGGCGACGGCCGAGCCGACGGGCGCGCCGAGCCCCTTCGAGTAGCAGACCATCACCGAATCGGCGCAGGCGGCGTAGTCGGCCAACGGGACGCCCGACGCGACGCTCGCGTTCCAGAGCCGCGCGCCGTCCATGTGGAAGGCCGCGCGCATCGCGCGCGCGGCGCCGCGAAGCCCCTGGAGCGTCGCCAGGGGATAGATCGAGCCCCCGTGCCAGTTGAACGTGTTCTCCGCTTCGAGGAGCGCCGGGCGCGGCGCGCCCGGTCCGCCGTCCGCGTCGCCCGCGACGGCGGCGAGAACGCGCGCCGGGTCGAGGCGGCCGCGGTCGCCTTCCACGAACCGGAACGTCCGCCCCATCATCTCGGTGATGGCGCGCGCTTCCACGCCGACGAAGTGGGCGTGGGGATCGAGCGCGATCGAATCGCCCCGCTTCGTGTGGACGGCCACCGCGATCTCGTTTCCCATGCAGCCGCTCGGGACGAAGAGCGCGGCCTCCTTCCCGAGCGCCGCGGCGGTCTCCTCCTCCAGGATCCGGACGGTCGGATCGTCGCCGAACACGTCGTCGCCGACTTCGGCCCCGGCCATCGCGCGGCGCATGGCCTCGGTCGGCCGGGTCACGGTGTCGCTTCGGAGATCCACGTAACTCATTGGCGGACAAACCCCCTTCGTTTGAATCGGGAGCGCGGCGATGCTAGTCTCAATGGCAACCGAAACCGGGAACGAACCGCCTTGCCGCGCAGTATAAGGGGAGAATCGGCAAGCGCTCAGACCCGAACCCAATACGGAGGTTCTCCAGAATGATCGGATTCTTCGATCCGACGATGCTGCTCCTGATCCCGGGCGTGATCTTGGCCTTCTACGCCCAGATGAAGGTCCAGTCCACGTACCAGAAATTCAGCGAGGTCCGCGCCGCCAACGGCAGGACGGGCCGCGACATCGCGGAGTTGATCCTGCGCCAGAACGGGATCAACGACGTGGATGTCGAGGTGGGCGAAGGCTGGCTTTCGGACCACTACGACCCGATCCACAAGAAGGTCCGTCTCTCGCCGCACAACTACCACGAGCCCTCCATCTCGGGCGTGGCGGTGGCGGCGCACGAGGTCGGGCACGCCATCCAGCACGCGCAGGGCTACGCGGCGCTTCGCATGCGGACCGCCATCTTCCCCCTCGCGAACATCGGGACCAGCCTCTCGTGGCTCTTCATCCTGGGCGGCCTCCTGTTCCTGCCGGGCCTGAAGATCGCGGGGGTGAGCCTCCTCGACGTGGGGATCGTCCTCTTCTCCTTCGGGGTCCTCTTCCAGCTCGTGACGCTCCCGGTGGAATTCGACGCGAGCAAGCGGGCCCTGGTCCAGCTGAACAGCCTGGGCCTGGTGGCGCCCCAGGAGCAGGCGGGCGCGAAGAAGGTGCTCGACGCGGCGGCCCTGACCTACGTGGCGGCGGCGACGGCGGCCATCCTCCAGCTGGTTCGGCTCCTGATCCTGCGCGATCGGAACCACTAAGCGCCGTTCTCGCGGCGGCGGAAATGCGAAACGGGACGCCCGCGGGCGTCCCGTTTCGTTCGATCCCGCGAGGAGGCGGGACACTAGATCTGGGCGACGATGTCCTTCAACTCCTTGGAAACCTTGAAGACGGGCACGCGGCGCGGCGGAACCGGCACCGACTCGCCCGTGCGCGGATTGCGCGCCAGGCGCGACTTGCGATCCTTCACTTTGAACGTGCCGAAGCCCCGGATCTCGATGTGCTTACCCGAGGCGAGCGCGCGTGACACCGCCTGAAGGAACTGGTCCACCGTGTCGGCGACGTCCTTCTTGGTGAGGCCGGTGCGCTCGGCGATTTCGTCTACGAGATCTGCCTTGGTCATCCGCTCCTCCTCGCGAGCCGCTTCGCGCGTCATTCCGGGCTTCCTTGCCCCGAAATCGCGCCTATCACGGCTATGAGCGCCCTAACGTCGAGCCGGGATGGAACATAGCACGATTTCGGCGCGCGGGCCGAATATAGACCCGCCCGAATCGCTGTCAAGGCATTTTCTGCGGTAGGTTTCGCTCTACCACATGATTGCAACGTTGGAGTGTGCAGGGAGCGTACACTGTCGGCCGCGCGGCCGACCGGCCGAAGTGGCTCGATCGACGCTCCTCTATACCATTGCGGGACAAACGATTATGGGTGACGAGAATCGCGATTGGGCGGGCTTCGGTGGCACGTCGATTGCCTTGATAGACGTGCAAACGAAGCCTTGGGAGCCACCTAGCCGCGGTCCTGACCCCGCGTCGCCGGCCCTGCACCGACCGCACGCTAGCTGAATGGCTCCCGCTTCGTTTTTTTCGTTCTCCCCTTCAGAGCCTCACTGGGAGGCCGTGCGGGCGTGAAGACCATGCACGCGAAGCGCTTCCTTCTCTTCTTCATCGACGGGCTCGGTGTCGGCGAGGACGATCCCTCCTTCAATCCGCTCGCGACGGGCCGATTCCCCTCCCTGGCGCTCACCGAGGCTCGCACGCCGACGTCGGACGTGGGACCGCCCGCAATGGCGGGGGGCGTCGACGCTTCGCTCGGCGTTCCAGGGCTTCCCCAGAGCGCCACGGGGCAGACCGCCATCCTCACCGGGGTGAACGCGCCCGCGGTCATGGGGCATCACCTCTCGGGATTCCCGGGACCGACGCTCCGGCGCGTCCTCATGGAGCGGTCGATTCTGAAGCGGATCGTCGCGGCGGGCTCCGACGCCGATTTCCTGAATGCGTTCGGGCCCCGCTTCTTCCAGCGTCCCGAGGGAGTGCGACGGATGTCGGCGACGACCCTGGCCACCCTCGCCTCGGGACGCCCCTTTCGGACGTGGGAGGACCTCGTCGCGGGAAAGGCCGTCGTGCACGACCTCACGCATTGGAGGATGCGCGATTACGGCTTCGATCTACCCGCGCGCACGCCGGAGGAGGCGGGGCGTATCGTCGCCCGGGAGTCGCAGGCGACGAACTTCTCGCTCTTCGAGTACTTCGAGACCGACCGCGCGGGCCACGCCCAGGACCGGGAGCGCGCGCTCCGCTGCCTCGAGGACCTCGATCGTGCGCTTCGAACCGTGCTCGTCGAGGTGGATCTCTCCACGACGACCGTGACGGTCGTGAGCGATCACGGGAACGTGGAGGACGAGCGGGTCGGCACGCACACGCGCCATCCCGCCTTCTTCGCCGCGTGGGGCGCGGGCGCGACGGGCCCGATGCCGCGAAGCCTCACCGACATCGTCCCCTTCGCGTTTCGCGCGCTCGGCATCGAGGAGGCGCCGGACGCGGCGCCCGAAACCACGACGGGCGCCCCGGGTCCCTGACCCGGAGCGCCCGATCGTCTCGGCCGGCTACTTCAGCCGCTTGATGATGTGCCAGCCGTAGGGGCTCGCCTGGGCATCCCAGTCGGCCATCCCGATGTTCCCCGGGCTGATCGCGAATCCGACGTTTCCGAACGCCGGCACCATGCCGTTCCTGGCGTACTCGCCGGGCGCGGGCGGCACCCCGATCCCCGACATGCCGTAGATTCCCGGAGGGGAATCGTCGGTGTGCTGGCGGACGAGCGCGTCGAAGTCCTCGCCCTTCCGCGCGCGCTCCAGGATCTCGTACGCGAGCTTCTTCGCCTCGTCCTTCGAGCGGGTGGCCCGCGTGCCCGAGCCGGCGAACGCGATGAGGATGTGCTGCACTTGAACGTGCTGCGGCTCCACGTCCGGCTTCACCGGCATGGTGCCGGCGGCCGCCTTCGCATCTTGGGACACGGTCTCCCCCTTCGCGCTCGCCTTGGCGGCCTCTTGCTTCGCGGAGGCCTTCTTCGCCTTCTCCTTCGACTTGGCCTTCTTCGCCGACTTCTCCTTCGCCTCGGCGGCCTTCTCCTGTCCCGCCGCCTTGGCTTCCTCGGCGTGCTCCTTCGCCTCCTCGGCCTTCTCGGCCGGCGGGTCGTCGGCCAGGGCGGTGGCCGGGGCGAGGACCAACGCCAGAGCGAGGAGCAGGCTCGCGGCGGCGTGCCCGGTGGTGCGCGGCGCGTGGCGCCGGATGTCGATCCGAATCATGGAGTCTCCTTGGGTCGTCTGTCTCGGAATCGCGGCGCTCAGAAGATGAGGACGCCCGCGGCGACGACGGTGGTCCAGCCCTTGCCGGAGCAAACCGCCGACTGCGTCACGTTGAACGTTCGAACGATCTCGCTCGAGATCTTGAAGACCTGCTCCTTCTCGTCCCAGTTGGCGTTCTCGTCGAACTCCAGGCCGAGCGTGGACGCGAGCATCGAAGCGGCCATGTCCTCCGCGAAGTCGCCGGCGAACTCGTCGGTTTCGCCGTAGGCGTGGTGCTCGCTGAGGTAGCCGTACTTGCTCTTGTCCGCCGGAATCGCGCAGCCGATCGAGGAGGCGATGAGGCGCGCCCGCTCGTTCGACGCCTGGCGCGCCATCACGCAGAAGGCGATGCTCCCCGGCGCGATCAGCTTCACCCCGTCGTCCTTCGGAATGATCTTGCACTGCGGCGGAAAGATGCTCGAGACGTGCACCAGATTCAGCCTCTCGATTCCCGCGTCGCGAAGCGCCAGCTCGAACGACCGCAGTTGGTCGCGGTGCGTCCCGACGCCCTTCGTGAAGAAGATGCGGCTCGGGACGGCGGCCGGGCCGAAGAACGGGCGCGGCTGGCCCTCGGCTCCCGCGCTCGGATGCTCGACCATGGTGCCGGGAGAAGTGGGATCGGTCGTACGCTTCATTTCGGTAAGCTCTCCTCCTGCCGAGGATGATCGTGACGGCCGTCTAGAGACGGGCGGCCGTGCTGTCCGTCGCGGCGCGCACGAGGCGCAGCGTGACGAGGATACGCCGAGGCTCGGGGACCAGCGGCTGGGTGCCCGGGTCCACGGAGACTTGGCGCTGGATTTTCTCGCGTTCCTCCGTGATGTCAACCGGAAGCGTCTCCAGGCTGTCGGTCGCCCAGACCGCCGACCAGGGGCCGGTGACGAGCACCGACTCGGGGTCCACGGTGGCCGGGCCCTCCACGCGCCATCCCGCGGCCGGCTCCCCGACGATTCGGGGCCGAACCACGATCCGCTTCTCGGTCTTCGGCTCCACCTGGAGCTCGATCGTGTGGGGCTCGGCGACCTGGGTGATCTCCACGATCTTGGCCAGTTCGGGGGGGAGCGCGCGCTCGCCGATCTCCTCGGGGGTCACCTCGTGGCGGAAGAATCCGGGCCCGACGTGATCCAGCTCCACGCGGAGGAGCGAGTTGGAGAGGCGGAGGCGGATCAGGTCCTTCCACTTTCCGCGAAAGGTCACGTCGAGCTCGGTGGGCGGCTTGCCGAGGATCGCGAGCGTGTCGGCCAGCCCTACGCAGGCGACCGGAATGCGCAGGACCTCTTCCTTCTGCTGTTCGGTGACCACGTGGGCGTAGAGGAGGAGCGCGAGGACGAACGACGCCAGCTTCAGACCGATATTGTCGAAGAAGAGACTCCGAAGCCACTCCCCGATGGCGCCGACGATCGACATCGCGCGCTAGAACCCTCCCACGCCCGAGCCGCCGGGAGCGCCGAGCTCCACCCAGTAGCGCGTGTCGCGCGGGTCCACCTTGTCCACCGAACGGCCGCTCACGACCGAGAACGAGACGCCGCGATTCTCGGGAACGTCCGGGAAGTGGATCCAGCCGAACCGGCCGCCGCGCAGCCAGCGGAGGACGAAGCCGTTGAAGCGCACCTCACCGCCGTCCGCGACCACCTGGATTCCGCGCTCGCGTCCTCCGGGAATGACCCAGAGGAACGGAGCCCGCTCCAGGTACCAGAAGTACTGGAGCGAATCGGGCGAGCCGCTGCGCGACTCGATGGGAAGGACCGCGGCGAAGTCGCCCCCCCGGCGAACCAGGACGACGAATCCCTCGTCGAGCCTCAGGCGGATGTCGTGGAGCGGCCCGAGCCGCGCGCGGTCGGTCTCCGAGACTTCGTCGAGGAATCGAACCAGGTGGACGTCGACGTGGCCCGTGGCCTTGTCGCCCGGCGCCGCGGCGGCGAAGCCCGCGGCCGCGGCCCCGATTCCGGCCAGGGAGATGGTCGCGAGGAGAATCGAGATTCGACGCATGGAACCGAGTGTCCCACGCGCCGGAAGGGAGGGTCAACGCCGGAGCCGCCGGAAGCGCGGCGATCCCGGCGCCGGCGCCGGAATCCGAAACGCTTGACGCGCGGGCGCGGAGGACGAGACGCTTCCACGATGCGATCCGCGGTCCACAGGCTCCCGGTCGAAGGGCCCCTCGATCTCTCCCTGACGTTCACCTGCGGCCAGGCGTTCCGATGGAGGGAGGAGGAGGGCGTCTGGAGCGGGGTCGTCGCGGGGGGCGAGTGGCGCGTCGCCGCGGAGGACGGCCTCCTCCGTGTGGAGGCGCGAGGACGCGACCCCGGGGCCGACGCGATCCGACGCTACCTTCGGCTCGACGAATCGCCGGAGCTTCACCTGGCGCACGCCGAGGAGCTGCGCGCCCTCCCCGGCTTCACCGATCTCCTCGGCATGCGCCTCCTGCGCCAGGAGCCGTGGGAGACCCTGATCTCCTTCATCTGTTCCGCGGCCTCCAATGTCCGGAAGATCTCGAACAGCGTGGAAGGAATGGCGGCCCGCTGGGGCGAACCGATCGCGGGAAGCGACCGGCGCGCGTTCCCCGCGCCGGCGGCCCGCGCCCGCGTCCGGGAGCGGGAGCGCCGCGCGCACGGCG
>DATIQI010000031.1:0-9648 GCA_035470985.1 Acidobacteriota bacterium | reverse complement strand
CACGAAGCGCGACGACGAGCTGGTCGCCATCTCCATGAAGGCGCTCGACCGGATGGTCGGCCTGAACCGGGGACCGGACCGGACCTGGATCGTCCGCCAGCCCGACGCGATCCCCCAATACCAGGTGGGCCATCGCGCGCTCATCGGCGGGATCGCGAAGCGCCTCGACGCGGCGCCCGGGCTCCACCTCACGGGGAACGGCTTCCGCGGCGTCTCGGTCGGCTCGCTCCTCGACGACGCCGAGAAGATCGCGGAGCGAATCCTCCAGAGCGCGTAGCCCCGCGGCGCCCGGCGCGCCGGCGCGACGCGTTCCGCCGCAAGAGGTTGCGGCGCCCGACCCCTCGGACCCCGCGCGCCGTCCACCCGAGAAATTACTCCTCTTGACAATAGTCCTCATAACGACTATCGTTATGAGCATGAAGCGCACGCTCTGGCAGCATCTGCGGCAGTCGAAACCGTTCGAGAACGTCGAGGAGGAGGTCTTCCTCCAGATCCTCTACACCGCGCAGATCACCGGGCGCTGGGTGGTCGAGGCGCTCCGCCCCTTCTCCCTGACGTCGCCGCAGTACAACGTCCTGCGGATTCTCCGCGGCGCGCACCCGGGCGCCCTTCCGGCCGGGAAGATCGCGGAGCGGATGATCCACCACGATCCCGACGTGACCCGCCTCCTCGACAAACTGGAGGGGATGGGCCTGGTGGAGAAGGCGCGCGACGACCAGGATCGCCGCGTGATCAACGTCCGCATCACGAAGGAGGGGATGGCCGTCCTCGAGAAGGCGACTCGGGTCATGCGCGAGGCGCTCGACTCGAGGCTCGGACCGGTCGGACCGAAACGCCTGGCCGCGCTGGCCGAATTGCTCGAAGTGGTGCGCGCCGCCGCCGAGACGTCCGATCGGCCGGACGGCGCCGCGCCCGCGAAACCCGAACGGAACGCGACGTTCCGGCGATCGAAGTGAACCCGATTCGAAAGGAGCCGGTCATGGATTCAGGAACCGATCTCATTCTCGTCACCGGAGCGACCGGACAGCAGGGGGGCGCGGTCGCTCGGGAGCTGCTCGCGAAAGGCCGGAAGGTCCGCGCGATGACGCGCCGGCCCGACGGACCCGCCGCGCGGGAACTGAAGGCCCTCGGCGCGGACATCGTCGCCGGCGACCTGGACGACGCCGCGTCGCTGGAGCGCGCGCTCGCCGGCGCCTGGGGCGCCTTCGCCGTCCAGAACACGTGGGAAGCGGGCGTGGAGCGCGAGGAGGAGCAGGGGAAGCGCTTCGCGGAGCTGGCGCGTCGCGCGGGCATCCGTCACTACGTCTACGCGTCGGTCGGCTCCGCCGACCAGCGGACGGGCATTCCCCACTTCGAGAACAAGGCCCGCGTGGAGGAGACGGTGCGCGCCCTCGGCTTCCCCTCGTACGTGATCGTGCGGCCCGTCTTCTTCATGGAGAACCTCGCGTCGCCCTGGTTCCTCCCGGGGATCCAGCAGGGCACGCTCGCCGTCGGGATGGATTCGGCGACGCCGCTCCAAATGATCGCCGTGCGCGACATCGGGAAGTACGGCGCGTGGGCGTTCGAGCGCCACGCCGAGCTGAACGGCCGCGCCATCGACATCGCGGGCGACCGGAAGAATATGCCGCAGACGGCGGAGGTCCTGGCGCGCGTCCTGAACCGGCCCGTCGCGCATCTGCGGGTCCCGATCGAGGAGGTCCGGAAGTTCAGCGCCGACTTCGCCGCGATGCTCGAGTGGTTCGACCGCGTAGGCTATAGTGCCGACATCGAGGCCACCTCCAAGGAGAGCGGCATCCGCCCGACGACGCTCGAAGAGTGGGCCGCCACGGCTCCCCTCGCGCCGGCGACGGTGGTCTGATCCGGCGGGGCGGGACGAGTCGAAGGAACGCAGCACGAAGCACGCAGTCATCGATAGGGGGATCGACATGAACCAGAATCGCTCGATGTGGGAAGGCGTCCGGCGCCGCGTCGGATCGAAGTCCGCGATCCCGAGAACCGCGCTCCTCGCCGCGCTGGCGGCGCTGGTCGCGGCCGGGTGCGACCAGAGTCCGCCGAAGCGGGCGACGTCCGCCCGTCCCGCGGACACCCGCAGCCGCGAGGAGCTGATCGCGCGCGGCAAGCAGATCTCGTACTCGTCGGCCTGCCACGACTGCCACACGCCGGGCGGCCTCTACGGAAATCCGGACAGCACGCGTGCCATGTCGGGGAGCGAGTTGGGATGGGAGGGCCCGTGGGGCGTCACCTATCCGCGGAACCTGACGCCCGATCCGGAGACGGGGATCGCGTCGTGGACGGAGGAGGAGATCGTGCGGGCGTTCCGGACTGGCATCCGCCCCGACGGCTCGCCGATCCTGCCGCCGATGCCGTGGCCCGTCTACGCACGGATGAGCGACGAGGACGCCTACGCGCTGGCCGCCTACATCAAGAGCCTCGTGCCGATCCGGCACAAGGCGCCCGATCGGGCCCCGCCGGGCACGACGGTCACGACGGCGAAGGTCACCTTCCCGCCCCCGCCGGCCTGGGACGGGCGGCACATCGCAGCGGCACAGTGATCGCCTAGAACGAGATCCGGACTCCCGCCGTGGGAACGGCGGCCCCGCGCCTTCCGGTCGATCGCATCGCGAGGATCGGCTGGAGCGCCGTGCCGCCGCCCGCGGCGGCGAGCTCCTTCCCCCGGTCGTACGCGCGCGTCGCGTGGATCCCGAGCGCCAGTCCCCCGACGCTCCCCGCGCCGAGAAGCCCGATGACCGCCTGATCGTCGTCCGACTCCGTCAGGAGCGCGAGCCCCCCTCCGAACGCCGTTCCAAGCACGCCGCAGAGATTGATCAGTCTCATCCGCCCCTCGCTCAGCCGGGCGCCCCGCGCGGCGATCGCCGCCGTCACGACCCCGATGTCGCTCCCCACGAGCATGTCCACCAGGGGGCTGTCCGCGTCGTCCTCGTCGCGCCCCGTGAGGATGCTCTCCACCAGCCCGAACCAACCGCCCCAGTACATCCCCGCGTTCGTGATCTCCGCGTGCCCCTCGGTGAACCCGACAGCGTTCGAGAGAGGCACCGCGAGGAGGATCCCGGCGAGCCCCGTGGCCACGCCGGTCGCCACGACATCCTCGCCGTCCGCGTCGCCGAGTCCCGACCATCCGAGCCCTTGCCAAGTGCCGAGCTGGCCGCCGAGCGCGATGATGGTCGCCTGCCCCTTCGGGATCGGGCGATCGCCCGTCACGGTCGCCGCGAGGAGGACGCAGGCCGCCGGCGCGACGAGGAGTCCCGCCGCGTAGGCCTGCGCGTCGTCCGCTTCGAGCGCCACCGGAATCGCCGTGCCGAGCCAGAGCCCGTACATCCCGCTGAAGACGAGGAGATCGGTGCGGCCGCGCTGGTCGAGCAGGGAGCCGGGCCAGAAGAGGGCGCGGCGGGGACCGGCCAGAGCCTCGAATCGAGGCTGCGCCTCCGTCGCCCAGGCCCCGGCGGGCGCGCCGGCGTGGCCGGCGCGAAGATCCGCCGCGATGGCGGAGGCGAGATCGTAGCGGCGGCGGGACGCGTAGCGGAGGGCGAGGCGGCGGAGGAGATCGGGCTCCGATCCGGCCGCGGCAAGGCTGTCCCCTCCCGCGAGCGTCTCGTACTCGTCGGTGAAGGCGACATGCCACGCCGTCTGCTCGAAGCCGGCGCGCGAAACGGAGCGGGAGCGTTCGCGCGGGCTTCCCGCGACCCGCTCCACGTAGATGAGGCGATAGCCGTCTCCGGCGGGCTCGAAGCGGGCCGCTTCGAACTCCCGGAGATCCGGGAAGAGGCCGTAACGCGCGCGCTCGTTCGGATCGATCTCGGGACCGACGCGGTCGGTCAGGGGAACGGCGGGCGCCGCGGACGTGGCCGCCGCGGCGGCGACCGCGGTCGCGATGGAGAGGAGGGCGGCGACGGCCGCCGAGAGTGTGAACCGGCGCGCGGCGCTCATTCCCCTTCCCCGCCTTCCGGCCCGTAGAAGAGCACCCAGACGGCCAGGTCGTCGGTGAACTCCTCGAAGCGGTGGACCACGCCCGCCGGAACGAAGATGAAGTCGCCCGGCCCGAACGCATAGCGGGCGTCGCCGTCCACGAACATGCCGCTCCCCGAGACGACGACGTAGACTTCGTCGCGCGTGTGGGGCGTCTGGGGATCGCGGCCTCGGGGCGCGTAGAACTCCACTTCCAGGGTTCCGTGCGCGAAGGCGCGGGCGAATCGCTTCCCTTCGGGCGTCGGGATCTTCGCGAGCGCTTCGGTAGCGGTGACCTTCATCGGCTCCCCTCTCTCGGCGGCGCGGGCGCCGCCGCGCGACGAACCTATCGGCCCTCGTACTCGCAGCGGCTCTCGCACGTCTCGGCGACGACGATCCGCGCGAGCGACGGGAGCGACGGCTTCAGCCGCTCCCAGATCCACAGGGCCAGGTGCTCGGAGGTCGGATTCTCCAGCCCCTCGATCTCGTTCAGGCAGTAGTGATCGAGGCGGGCGCGGATCGGCTCCACCTGCTCGCGGATCACGGCGTAGTCGAGGAACCATCCGGTCCCGGGATCGACCGGCCCCTCCACCGTCACCTCCACGCGAAACGAGTGTCCGTGGAGCCGGCGGCACTTGTGCCCTTCGGGCGCGCGCGGAAGGTGGTGCGCCGCCTCGAACGTGAAGTCCCGCGTCAATCGTACGATCATCGAAGTCCCGCCTGTTTGTGCGTCTGAGGAATGAGGCGCGCCTCGGGCCACCGTTCCCAGGGCCACCACTCGAAGACCCGGCGCCCTTCCCCCGAGCCGTGCTCGGGCTGGAGCACGACCGCGCCCTCGTATTCGAGCGCCTCGAGGATCCGGACCGCGTCCTCCACGTCCTCGCGACCCTGGATCACGAACTTGAACTGCCGCCGCTCCGCGGGAAGGGCCGCGTAGCGCCGAAGCGTCGGAAGCTGAGCCTCCACGGGATCCCCCTCGAACGTCGCGGCCGACCGCCCCTTGGGCGCCACCGTCCAGAAGTCGACGGCGTCGAGGAGTTCCTCCACCACGCGCGCGCCGCTCGTCTCGATGGACGACCACCAGCCCGCGGCCCGCCGCTCCTCCAGGAGCCAGAGGAGCGACGCCTTCGCCGCGATCACAGGCTCGCCGCCGGTGAGGCAGAGGCGGCGCACGGCGGGGAATCCGGCCAGCCGGTCTCGGACCTCCTCGGCGCTCATCGTCTCGAAGCGTCCGACGCCCGTGTGGGCCAGCGCCTCCGGCTGGTCGCACCAAACGCAGCGGAGCGGGCAGCCGTAGAATCGGAGAAAGACGGTCCGCTCCCCCACGTGGAGCCCCTCTCCCTGGACCGAAAGGAAGATCTCGTTCACCCGAAACGGCGGAAGCGAAGACATCGTCTAATGATAGCGGTTTCCGGGGTTCCCGTCAGGCGGCGCGCCCGCCGCCCCTGCCCTGGTTGACCGGACCCCGTTGGGCCCCTATGATTTCCCGACGCCGCGCCCCGCTCCCTCGGCGGGTAAGCGCCGGCTCCCGCACAGGAGGCATTCGAAGTCCATGGCGTACTCAAGCATCTCCGAATTGAAGGTGAACCACGACGAGGAGCCGATCCGGCTCTTCAAGTCGGACTACCTCGAGTTCTTCACGCACATCCACCCGGCGGTCGTGCTCCTTCTCTTCGTGCCGGTGGTGCTCTACTTCGGCTATCTCGGCGCCGTCGAACTGGGCGCCCGGGCGGGCCTCGGCGCGCTGGTCGCCGCGGGGGTGGTCGGGTTCCTCGTCTGGACCCTGACCGAGTACCTGATGCATCGCTTCGTCTTCCACTACGAGCCGACCCATCCGGTCTTGAAGTGGGTCTGGTACCTGATCCACGGCGTCCACCACGAGCAGCCCCAGTGCAAGACGCGCCTCGTGATGCCGCCGATCCTGAGCATCCCGCTCGCCTTCTTCTTCTTCGGGCTCTTCCGGACCGTGGGGACCCTCGTGGGTGCCCCGCTCTGGGTGGCGCCGGCCTACGCCGGCTTCGTCGTCGGGTACCTCGCGTACGACATGCTCCACTACGCGGAGCACCACCTCTCGATGACGTGGGGGATCCTCAAGTTCCTGAAGCGCTACCACCTCCTCCACCACTTCAAGACGCCGGACGACCGCTTCGGCGTCAGCTCCCCGATCTGGGACGTGGTGTTCGGCACGCTTCCGAAGGACAAGAAGAAGGGCTGAGCGCGCCGCGCCTCACGGCGCCGCCGCGCGTGGAGGGGTGCCGAGCCGGTGATCGCCGCCATGCTGGACCGCGTTCGCGGGGTGGTGGAGAGCATTCAGGACCTGGCGCTCTTCACGGCGGCCACGGTGAGCGCGATGTTCAGCCGGCCGCTCTACGTGCGCGAGACGGTTCATCAGCTCCATTTCGCGGCCATCGGCTCCCTCCTCATCGTCCTCGTCTCCTCGCTGGTCGCCGGGCAGGCGCTGGCCATCCAGTTGGCGCGCGAGCTGGCGAACACGGGGGCAAAGAGCCAGTTGGGGCACTTCATGGTCATCTCCGTGATGCGCGCCCTGGGGCCGGTCCTGGTGGGGATGGTGGTCGCGTCGCGGATGTCGGCCGGCATCACGGCCGAGTTGGGGGCCATGCGCTCGAGCGATCAGATCGACGCCCTGGTGGCGTTCGGCACGGACCCGATCCGCCGGCTCGTCGTGCCGCGCGTGATCGCGCTCCTCGTCGCGCTCCCGGCGCTCACGATCGTGGGCGACACGCTCGCGATCATCGGAGGCGGGTGGGTCGGGCTCCAGTATCATCTCCCCATCGAGAGCTACTACATCGGAGTCTTCAAGTACCTGACGCCCAAGAATCTCCTGGTCGGCATGATCAAGCCGTTCGTCTTCGCGATCCTGATCGCCACGGTCGCCTGCTGGAAGGGATTCCGCTCGAGGGGCGGCGCGAAGGGGGTCGGCGTCGCCACGACCGAGTCCGTGGTCATCTCCTCGGTCGGCATCCTGATCGCGGACGGCATTTGCACGCGGCTCGTCTTCCGGCTCCTGGGATGGTGAGGGTGGCGGCGTGATCGAATTCCGGAACGTGGACTTCTCCATCGAGGGGAACCCGATCCTGCGCGACGTTTCGTTCTCCGTCGCGCGGGGCGAGACGACCGTCATCCTCGGCCCGTCGGGCTCGGGCAAGAGCACCATCCTCCGCCTCCTGCTCGGCCTCTATCATCCGGACCGGGGCGAGATCCTCGTGGACGGAAACGACATCGCCCGGATCAGCGAAGCCGCGATGCGGGGGATCCGAGGACGGATGGGAATGGTCTTCCAGCAGGGCGCCCTCTTCGACTCCATGACCGTCGGCGAGAACGTCGGCTACGCCCTCCTCGAAGCGAACGGCGACGACGAGACCGAGGTGGAGCCGTCGGTGCGCCACTATCTCGAAATGGTGGGGCTCGATCCGAACCTGATCGACCGCATGCCGGACCAGCTCTCGGGCGGGATGCAGCGGCGGGTGGCGATCGCGCGCGCGCTGGCCGCGCGCGATCCGATCCTCCTCCTCTACGACGAACCGACGACCGGCCTCGATCCGCAGAGCGCGGAACGGATCACCGATCTCATCGTCCGGCTGCGCGACGAGCACGGGAAGACGGCCATCATGGTGACGCACGATATCGCCGACGCGTTCAAGGTGGCGAACGAGATCACCATCCTCGAGGCGGGGCGCGTCGTCTTCGAGGGCGTGCCGGGCGAGCTGATCCGGGCCAGCACTCCCTTCATCAACGAATTCCTGGCCCCGTTCCGCAAGGCGATGAGCGCGGCCAGCCGGCAATTCCAAACGGGCCCCGGCCAACCCCCGGCGCCGCCCGCCCTTCCCCAGCGAGGAGGAACGACGTGAAGCGCACCGGGCGCGTGCCCTTGATGGATCTGAAGATCGGCATCCTGGTCCTGATCGCGTTCGGCCTGGTGGTCTGGGCGACCTTCCAGTCGGGGTCGTTCAAGATCGGCCGGGAGGAGAACGTGAAGCTCACCTTCCCCAGCGTGGGAGGGCTCGAGGAGGGGGCGCCCGTCCGTCTGAACGGCGTGCCGGTCGGCGTCGTCCGCGAGATCCGCCTCGCTCCGGACAAGAACCACGTCGAGGCGATCCTCGGCGTGAAGACGGGAACGCGCGCGCGGCTCCACCAGGGGTCCCAGGCGAGGATCACGACGCTCGGCTTCCTGGCCGATCTCTACGTCGCCCTGGAGACGGGCGACGAGTCGAAGCCCGTCATCGCGAGCGACGACGAGATCCGCACGTTCCTCGCCTCCGATCCGCAGCAGATGATGGGCCGGGTGGAGGGGATCGCCGACAGTCTCACGACGCTCCTCGGATCGCTGAACAAGGCGGGGCGGAATCTCTCGGGCGGCCGCGGGACGCTCGGCCAACTGGCCACCGACGACCGTCTCTACGACGAGCTGCTCGACATGACGCGAAACGCGACGGCGCTCACGAAGCGGCTGGAGGAGACCCAGTCGAAAGTGGCCGGCCGCATGATCTCCATCGCCGGCTCGCTCGACAGCCTCACGGCCAGCCTGCAGCACGGCGAAGGGACGGCGGGCCAGCTGATCCGCGACCGCCGGCTCTACGACCACATGATCGACGTGACGGGACGGATGGACTCGGTCCTGACCGTGATCGAGTCGGGGCGCGGGAACGTCGGGAAGCTGATGGCCGACTCCACGCTCTACGAGGATACGCGCGCGCTGGTCGGCTCCATGAAGCGGCTGATGTCGGAGATCGAGAAGAACCCGAAGAAGTACTTCAAGTTCTCGATCTTCTAGCCGCGCGGCGCCTCACCGCGCCAGCACGATCTTCCTGAGGAGCGTCTTCCCCGCCGCTTCCGCCCGCACCCAGTAGACTCCGCTCGCGGCCCGGAGACCGCGCGCGCCGCGACCATCCCACCAGAGCGGGAGCGCGCCCGCCGGCGCGACGCCGTCGTAGAGCGTCGCCGCCTTCCGCCCCTGGAGATCGTAGACCTCGACCCGCGCCCGCTCGGGACGCGCGAGCCGAAGCGTGAACACGGTCAGGCCGCGCGTCGGATTGGGGCGCGGCGCGTCGAGCACCGGCGGCGCGCCCGGCACCGGCTGCGGCGTGGGGACGGATGGCGAACCCGGCGCGGCGTCCCAGACGGCGATGTCGTCCACGCCCGCCTCCACCACGCCGCCCGTCCCCTCGTCCTGGGCGACGAACCGGATCCGCACGGCCGCGCCCGGCGACACGAAGTCCTTCACGTGGATTTCGTCGAACCGCCAGACGGGATCGCTCACGAGAATCGTCCGCGCTCGGACCCACGCGACGCCGTCGGCGCTCACCTCGACCAGGAACGAGTCGGGCTCTCCCGGCGACGACATGAAGTACCAGCGCTGGTACCCGATCACCGGATCGTCCATCGCGGCGAGATCGAGCGGCGGCGACGTGAGCGTCGTCCTTCCCCCGTCCACGTCGCTCTCGGCGGCGCTTCCCCCGTAGGGACCGTTCCCCGTCACGAAGCAGAACCCCCCGCCGCCCGGCGTCGCGTCGGCGCCCGGAGCGACCGGGCCGACGGCGAGGACCTCGACGCCCTCCTCGTGCCCCTCGTGCTGCGGTCCGAGCGAAGGTCCGCCGCGCGGCGGCTCGGCCGCGGCGCTCCCCGCGCCCGCGCCCGACGGAGACGTCCCCGGCGCCCCCAACGCGT
>DATIQI010000030.1:0-4364 GCA_035470985.1 Acidobacteriota bacterium | reverse complement strand
GGCGCCCGAGGTGGAGGAGCGCTTCCGCGTCGCGCGCGAGTGGGCGCGGCGCGAGATGACCGTTCGCGCGGCCGTTCGAGCCGCGCGCCAGTCGGCGCGCGACCGCGACGCGGCGCTCCCCGGAGAAGCCGCGACGCGCGCGGGCAGCGACGACGGCGCGCTCCAGTCGGTCCGCGCGCACGCCGTCGTCCGCTACGCGGGACCGGCCGTCGGACCCGACCGGATCGACCGCGACGTGGTGATTCGCCTCCTTCGCGCGCCCGGCGGGCCGTGGATCGTCTACGCTTTCGACCTCGCCTCGGATCCTCCGGGCCCCATTCCCTTTTGACCCCATAGGCGCCCGGTGCTAGGCTTTCGACTCGTTCGGAACCGCTGTCGCCCATTGCCATTCCGGTGGCGGTGGGCGTTCGTCTATCCGAGGGGCCGATGGTCATCACGCTTCGAACCGACGCCACCCCCGAGCAGCGCCGCGCCGTGGAGGCGCGCCTCCGGGAGGCGGGATTCCAGCTCGTCACGTCGCCCGACGCGCCGCCCGTCGTGATGGCCGCGGTGGGGGAGGGCAGCATGCCCTCGCTCGACGAGATTCGCGCGCTCCCCGGCGTCGCCTCGGCCCAGAGGATCCCCGAGCCCTTCAAACTGGCGAGCCGCACCTTCCGCAGGCGCTCGAGCGTCGTGAAGATCGGCGACGTGGAGATCGGCGGCGACGCCGTCGTCCTGATGGCCGGCCCCTGCACGATCGAATCCGAGGAGCAGCTCGTCCGGACGGCCCAGGCGGTCCGCGCGGCGGGCGCCCGCGTCATGCGGGGCGGCGCGTTCAAGCCGCGAACGTCGCCCTACTCCTTCCAGGGACTGGGCGAGGAGGGGTTGAAGCTCATCCGCCGCGTGGCCGACGCGCACGGGCTCCTCGTCGTGAGCGAGGTCATGGACCGGAGCCAGATCTCGATGATGGTCCCGTACGTGGACATCTTCCAGGTGGGCGCGCGGAACATGCAGAACTTCACGCTCCTCCGCGACCTGGGGAAGGTGGAGCGCGCGGTCCTCGTGAAGCGGGGGCTCTCGGCGACGGTGGACGAGTGGCTGATGGCCGCCGAATACGTGATGTCGGGCGGAAACGAGCGCGTCATCGTCTGCGAGCGCGGCGTGCGCGCCTACGAGACCTACACGCGGAACACGCTCGACCTGAACGCGGTCGCCGTGGCGAAGGCGATCAGCCACCTCCCGGTGATCGTCGATCCGAGCCACGCCGTCGGAATCCGGGACAAGGTGATTCCGCTCGCCCGGGCGGCCGTGGCCGCGGGCGCGGACGGCCTCCTCATCGAGGTCCACTACGATCCCGAGCGCGCGATCTGCGACGGGCCCCAGTCGCTCTATCCCGAGCAGTTCACCGCGCTCGCGGAGCAGCTCCGCCTGATCGCCGCCGCGGTGGGGAGGACGCTCTGAGCGCCGCGGGGGCGCCGAAGTCGCGAAGGCCCCGGCGCCCCACGCCGCCCGCGGACGCGCCGCACGGAGGGGCCACGCGCTGGACCCGCTGGATCGCGTACGCGGCCATCGCGGCGTACGCGCTCTACTGGGCCGCGACCGCGTTCCCGCGCCACACGATCGGCAACTACGCGGTCGAGACCGATTTCTACTGGAAGTACGGACCCGCCGCCCGCGACCTCCTGCGCGGCGCCGTCTCCATCGAGAACTACGACTCGAAGGGCTTCGGCTACCCGATGGTGGTCGCGCTCGTCTCGCTCATCGGCTTCGACATCTTCCGCGCGGCGCAGATCGTGGCGCTCCTTTCGGCCGTGGGCGCCGCGCTCCTCCTCTACCGGCTCCACCGGAGCCTCTTCGGACCGGTGCACGCCCTGACCGGTCTCGCCTTCGTCCTCGCCAATCTCGTGTTTCTCCAGAACACGTACGAGGTCGGCACCGACATGTTCTTCCTCACCGTGACCCTGGCGTCGGTGGCGCTCCTGCTCCGGAGCCGGAGCCCGGGCTGGAGGGCCGTGGCGGCGTCGGGCCTGATCGGGGGATGGGCGTTCGCCACGCGCTACAACGCGCTCTTCCTCCTCCCCGGGGTCTGGCTCCTCTTCCTGGTCTTTCGCGTCCCCGAGGGAATCGTCCGCGAGCGGCTCCGGAGGGCGCTCCTCTGGACCGGTGCGTTCGTCGCCGGCGCGCTTCCGTGGCTCGTCGTGAACGCGGTCCAGACCGGGAACCCGCTCACCAACTCCAACTACGTGAACGTGGGCTACGCCGTGTACGGGGAGGGGAACTGGGAGAGGTTCTTCTACGGAGAGCGCGCCATCCGCTCCATGGCCGACGTCGTCCTCCTCGATCCCGGGAAGTTCGCGGTCGCGATGGCTCGGAATTTCGTCGATCACCTGCGCGGGGACCTCTCGCTCCTCCTCCCGGTCGCGATCGGCGTTCTCGCCGTGATCGGGGGACTCCTGATGCTCCGCGATCGGCCGGGCCGGCGCGTGGCGGGCTACCTCACGTTCGGGGCGCTCGGATTCCTCGCGCTCGTTCCCGTCTTCTACGGCGCGCGCTTCTCGCTCCCGCTCCTTCCGTACTGGGTCGCGCTCGCGGCCTGGCCGGTCGTCTCGAACACGCTCGGGAAGCCGCTCGCGTCGCTCGAGCGCGCGTTTCCGCTTCGTTCCTTCGCCGCGATCCTCCTCCTGATCCCGATCGCGGTGGCGTCGTACGGGCGGACCGCGGATCCGTCGTGGAACGAGTCGGTCGATGCCGGCCCGAAGGAACTCCTCCCGGCGATCGGCTTCCTGCGCGACGCGCCGCGCGAACCGGGCGAGGCCCTAATCGCGCGGAAGCCCCACGCGGCGTTCCTGGCCGACATGCGCTTCGCGCCCATGCCCGAATTCGACACGCCCGACTCGCTCCACTCCGTCGCGCGCCGCGAGCGGGCCCGCTACCTCCTCGTCTCGGGCGCCGAGATGGCGTTCCGACGCGGCATCCGTCCCTTCGCCGAGCCGGGACCGCCGCCCCGAGGCTTCCTCCGGGTCCACGAGAGCGAAGGCGCGCTCGTCTTCGAGGTGCTCCCGAGCGCCGGGGCGGCCGATCCGGCGCCCCCCGCGCCCGCCACACCTTGACTTGGAGCCGCGATCGGCTAGAATCGTCGTCTGTTCGTTTCCAACGAACGACGATATGGGCGGTTAGCTCAGTTGGTTAGAGTACCTGCTTGACATGCAGGGGGTCAGAGGTTCAAGTCCTCTACCGCCCACCACTTCCGATTCGCGAAGGATCTCCACATGGTCACCCTCGACATCGCAGGTCAGCGCCTCGAGGCCGAAGAGGGCGCGACCCTCGGCGAGGTCTTCAAGCGCTCGTATCCGGAGGGTTTCAAGGCGGGCGTCGCGGCGAAGCTGAACGGCCGGGTCGTGGACTTCCACACTCCCGTCCGCGAGTCGGGCGCGCTCGAGTTCGTCTCCGTCGACTCGCCCGAGGGCCTCGCCGTGCTCCGGCACTCGACCGCGCACCTGATGGCCTCCGCGGTCATGAAGATCTTCCCGGACGTGAAATTCGCCATCGGTCCCGCGATCGAAGACGGCTTCTACTACGACTTCGAGGTGGCGCGGCCGATTTCCGTGGAGGATCTCGCGGAGATCGAGAAGCTGATGCGCGAGATCGCCAAGGAGGACCACCGGTTCGTCCGCGGCGAGCTGAAGCGCGACGAGGCGATCGACCGCTTCCAGCGGCTGGGGGAGAAGTTCAAGGTCGAGATCATCCAGGATCTCCCCGACCCGGTCGTGAGCACCTACACCCACTCCTTCTTCACCGATCTCTGCCGCGGCCCACACGTGCCGAAGACCAAGATGCTCCGGCACTTCAAGCTGACCTCGGTCGCGGGCGCCTACTGGCGCGGCGACTCGAGCCGCCCGATGCTGCAGCGGATCTACGGCACCGCGTTCCCGACCCAGGAAGCGCTGGAGGAGCACCTCCACAAGATCGAGCAGGCGAAGCTCCGCGATCATCGCCGGGTCGGCGCCGCGCTCGACCTCTACAGCGTGCACGACGAAGCGGGCGGGGGCCTCATCTTCTGGCACCCGCACGGCACCGCCATCCGGCGCACCGTGGAGGATTTCTGGAAGGCCGAGCACTTCCGCCGCGGCTACTCGATGGTGATCACCCCCCACATCGCGCAGGTCGACCTCTGGAAGCGCTCGGGGCACACCGAGCACTACGCCGAGAACATGTACTTCCTGAAGGTGGACGAGAAGGACTACGTCCTGAAGCCGATGAATTGCCCGTTCCACATCCTCATCTACAAGCGCCGGAAGCACTCGTATCGGGATCTGCCGGTGCGGATCGGGGAGCTGGGGACCGTCTATCGGTTCGAGAAGTTGGGCGTGCTCCACGGGCTCGCC
>DATIQI010000029.1:0-19015 GCA_035470985.1 Acidobacteriota bacterium | reverse complement strand
GCCGCGACTGCTCCGCCGGCCCAGGCCGCGCCTGCAATCATCATCGCCAGCAGCGACCGCCTCGAAATCGACACGCAGCCCGCCGGCGCTCGCATCCTGATCGATGGTACTTCGAGAAGTTCCTCCGCTACACGAAGTGGTCCGCGGCCGATCTCCGGGCGCGCGGCGTGAAGGCGTCGGGGACGCGGCTCCTCGTCCGGCCCGTGGCCCGATTCCTTCGCCAGTACCTCCTGGAAGGCGGGTTCCGCTACGGGCGCCACGGGCTCGTCCTCTGCATGCTCGCGGCGTTCTCGGTCTTCACGAAGTACGCGCGTCGCTGGGAAGACGAGACGCGCGGTGGACCGTGACGGTCGCCTTCTTCGGCGGATTCGACCCCGCGTACCCGCGCGTCCGCGTCGTTCGAGAGGGGCTCGAATCGCAGGGGATCGAGGTACGGGATCTCGCGTCCTTCGGCGCCTGGGCCGCGCGCGGGAGAGGCCTCGACGCGCTCCTCGTTCCGGCGTTCGGCCATCGCGACGTGCCGCTCGCCGCGGCGATCGGGCGCCTGGCCGGCATCCCCGTCCTCTTCGATCCCCTGGTCTCCCGCTGGGACACCCAGGTCGGGGACCTCGGCCGCGTCCGACCGGGCGGATTCACGGCGGCGCGCCTCGCCTGGAGCGACCGGCTCTCGCTCGGACTCGCCGACCTCGTCCTCTGCGACACCTGGGAGCACGCCGATCTCTTCGGCGCGCGCTTCGGCGTGCCGCGCGCGAAGATGGCGCGCGTCCCGGTCGGCGCCGATCACGCCACCTTCGCGCGCGGCGCCGCGCGGGCGGCGGGCGGCGCGGGCGCCGGTGGATCGGAGAGCGGGACGGCCGCGCCGCTCGACGTGGTCTACGTCGGCGGATTCCTTCCGCTCCACGGCGTCGAGACGATCGTCGCCGCGGCGGCGCTCCTCGAGGCGAAGCGCGGGACCGGCTACGCGCGCTTCACGCTCGTCGGGGCGGGCATGCTGGCGCACCGGACGGTGCGCGACGCGGCGGCGGCGGGAATCCGCTCGCTCCGGATGACGGGGCGGCTCCCGTACGAGCGCGCGATGGAGCTTCTCGCCCGAGCCGACCTCGCGCTCGGGATCTTCGGCGGCGGCGAGAAGGCGGGGCGGGTCGTCCCGCACAAGGTCTTTCAATCGCTGGCGCTCTCGGTTCCGACCGTGACGCGCCGCTCGGCGGCGATCGCCGAATTCTTCCGCGACCGAGAGCACCTCGCGCTCGTTCCGGCCGCCGACCCGCGGGCTCTCGCGGCCGCGATCGAAGCGCTGGCGGCGGATCGGGCGGGACGCGAGCGGATGGGCGCCGCGGGACGGGCGGCGGCGCTCGAGGCGGGTCATCCGTCGCGGATCGGCGCGCTCCTCGCCGAGTCGGTTCGCCGCGCACGCGACCGGACCGCTCCGAAGGGGCGGGCATGACCGGGGGCCCGTGGCGGATCCTCCACCTCGACTCGGAACGGACGTGGCGCGGGGGCGAGCGGCAGGTCCTCGAACTCATGCGCCGCCAGAGGCGCCGCGGCCACGACCCCTCTCTGGCCGCGCCCGGCCGGGGGGCGCTCGCGGAGCGCGCGCGCGCCGAGCGATTCGCCGTCCACGACGTCGCGATGCGGGGCACCTGGGATCTGGCGTCGGTCGTGGCGCTCGCGCGGCTCCACCGGTCGCTTCGGCCCGACTTCGTCCATTGGCACGCGGCGCGGGCGCACGCCCTCGGCGCCATGGCCTCGCTCCTCGCGCCCGGACCGATCCGGGTCGTCTCCCGCCGCGTCGACTTTCCGGTTCGCCGGTCGCCCGGGTCGAAGCTCCTCTGGTCGCTTCCGGTCGAGGGGATCGCGGCCATCTCGGGGGGCGTGAAGGAAGCGCTCGCGCGGAGCGGCGTCGGGCCGTCGCGCGTGCGGGTCGTGCCGAGCGGGATCGATCTCGCACCGTTCGAGGCGCCGCCCGATCGCGCCGCGCTCCGCGCCGGGCTGGGGATCGAGGCGGACGAGGTGCTCGCGCTCCAGGTGGCGGCGCTCGCGCCCCACAAGTCGCAGACCGACCTCCTTCGCGCGGCGGCGATCGCGATCCGGCGCGTTCCGGCGCTTCGGATCTGGATCGCGGGGGAGGGGCCGCTTCGAGCCACGCTCGAGGAGGAGCATCGCGCCTTGGGGCTCGGAACCGCCGTCCGATTCCTCGGGTTTCGAGAAGACGTGAATGATCTGCTCGCGGCTGCCGATCTCTTCGTCGTCTCCTCGTACCTGGAGGGGATGGGGACGTCCACCCTCGACGCCATGGCGGCGGGCCTTCCGGTCGTGGCGACGCGCGTCGGGGGGATCCCCGAGATCGTGACGGAGGGGGAGACCGGTTTCCTCGTCCCCCCGCGCGATCCGGAGGCACTGGCGTCGGCCATGGCGCGGCTCGCGGAGGAGCCGGACCTTCGCCGGAGCCTCGCGGAGGGGGGAAGGCGCCGCGTCCGGGACTTCTCGGCCGACCGGACCGAGGAGCGGATGGACGCGTTCTACGCGGAGCTCCGAACGAGGGGAGCCGCTCGCGGCGAGCGCGCATCCGAAGTGTAGGAGCCGGGTAGTGGGTCAGTTTGGGGCTATGGGAAACAGCTATTGAACCAATCGCGCTTAAGCCGGATGTAGGAATTAGCCGCTAGAGACAACCGCTTACATGGCCCCGGACTCGCGGCGAACACCTTTTTCCCAAGTCCCCGCACGGCATCAATGGCAGGCGTGTAGTCGCCGTCGGCAGAGAGCAAGTATGCAGTCTCGTACTCTCCATTCACTGCCATCACGACCATATCAATGGCGATCTGAACATCTATTGCTTTCTCGACGAACACCTTCGCCTTGGCATGTCTCTTTCCAAGAGCGATTAGATCCTTGTAGACCTGAATCGGTATGCGAATTTTGAGGCCACCGAGATAGTGGAGCAGCTCTTTCGCGGCTTCGTTTTCAGCGGTTCTAGGCTCGAGGCGGCCAATATGGACCGATATGCGGGAATCCTGGCTGCGCAGGTACGAGAGAAAGCTGGTCTGATCTGCGAGCAATTGAGGGCTGCCGATGATGCCCACGTCGGGGATGTAGTAACGCGTGGCGGTCCAAGCCCTGGGACCGGCTAGCTTCTCGCATATTTTTTGATAGCTGAGTCGTCCTACCTCATCCAGGCCAATATCGCGGAGGGAGTGGTACCAGTTACTGCCATCAACGAAGAACACCGCCCTATCTTGTGGCGGGGTCATTTTTCCCTCACAAAGGAAAACCCCGGCGTCCGGCGTTGACCGGACCCCGGGGGGGTCAATACCAACTCCCCGTAGGGAACTGGCGCATAGAAATTATCGGTCATTTTGGTCCTCATCTCAAGCGTTTTCCACCACTACGCACTTCCTCTGCAACCTGTTGCGGTCCAACGTCTAGAGCTCTATTCTGGTCCAAGCCAACACCATGTGGCATACTCGCCCCATGCCGAAGCGTCGGACAACTCCAAGGGATCCAAACCGACTTGCCGCGCGAATCGTTGAGCGGGCAACCGGCTCGAAGCGCAAGCAACCGAAGTCCAAACGGCCGATAAAGCGCCGGGGAATCTAACCCTCAGACTCTTCTTCTCGCTCCTCGGCGCTCTCTGGCACCATCCGGGCCGCCACGCTCAAGTAGTCTTTCAAGCTCTCGAAGTGGGTCTTTGAGAGCTTTCCAGCGCCAATAATCCGCACCTCCGCAGTGACGTCAGCGGATAGGGGCCAACTGAATGACCTGACCAGCCCAACTGGTCGTGCTGACCCCAATCTCTCTCCTGGTTGAGCCGCAAGAGGCTCCATTCCACCCTCCTCGTCGTGATCCTCGCCCAAATCCGTCCCCGCATCCGTTAGTTTAGCATAGGACACGGTCTTCCGGTAGGAGACGATGAAGGCCCTGGCTCCGCCTTGCGAGAAATCAAGATCCCGTACAAGGTAAGACATTATGGCGTCATCTGATGCCTTTGCGTATGACTCGTGAACGTCACGGAAAAGCTCCGGCTCCAACGCGGCCCTCCGAATTGCAGCCTGTCTCTCCGTAGGATTCTTAGGGACCAGAATGCTCTTGGCCAGGTCCGAGACTGCGATGTCACCTCGGCCCTCAAGAAGGCCATACTGCTTCAAGGCAGCGAGTTTGCTTCGCGAAGGGCCGCTGAGCGAGGAGAACCCGATGGCTTGCGCCGCTACGTCCGGGGGAACCGCAGTTCCATGCTCTTTCTTCCACAGCTTCTCCACGGCATCAACGGCCTCGTCGAGCGGGATTGATGGGTAGTTCGGGCTTCGCTTCCTAGTCATCTGGCACCTCCTTACAAGAGACGGTAGCTCACGCAGCCCAGGCTGTCAAGGCTAATGTGAGGCTATCGCGGAGAGACGCCTTCGGCTACCCAGAGCGCAAATAGGCCGAGAAATAACTTGACAAAACGAGGCTATTGCGGTATCATTCTAGTTGCAGGATCGGAATGAAGGGGCCGCCCACGGCTGGAACCGTGGGCGGCCGGACTGCAAGCCCCTGTAACTCAATTGGATAGAGCCACCGCCTGCGACGGTTGAGATCCGGGTTCGAATCCCGGCAGGGGCACAACTTACGGTACCGCATGGTCCTGGTTTTGTCAAGGCATTCGCGGTACGGCGGATGACGCTGCTATGAATAGGCTCTCGCTTAAGAGGCGCGCCCAAATAGTTTGTGCCCTGGTGGAGGGTAATTCGATCCGGGCTACCGGCCGGATGACGGGCACCGCGAAGGGTACGGTGCTCAAGCTCCTGGTGGACCTCGGCCGCGCCTGCTCCGAGTATCAGAACAAGGCGCTCCGAAATCTCCTGTGCAAGCGGCTACAGCTGGACGAGATTTGGAGTTTCGTCGGCGTGAAGGAGAAGAACCGGCCGGAGCGAGACCGCGGCACCTACGGGCGCGGAGACGTTTGGACGTGGACTGCGATCTGCGCGGATACGAAGCTTGTGCCTTCGTGGTTCGTCGGGACGCGGGATGGTGGTAGCGCCTCTATTTTCGTGGAAGACCTCGCGGGACGGTTGGCGGGGCGCGTGCAGATCACCAGTGACGGCCACAAGGCTTACTTGAGTGCCGTCGAGGATGCGTTCGGGCGCGACGTGGACTACGCAGTGCTCCAGAAGCTCTATGGGGTGGCACCAGAGTCCGAAGTCCGGTACAGCCCCGCCAAGTGCATCGGGTGCCGCCGCGAGGCCGTCATGGGTGCTCCGGACCCGGCGCATGTCTCCACCAGCTTCGTGGAGCGTCAGAATCTAACCATGCGAATGAGCATGCGCCGGTTCACGCGCCTAACGAACGCCTTCTCGAAGAAGGTGGAGAACCTGGAGGCGGCCGTGGCGCTCCATTTCATGTGGTACAACTTCGGGCGGATTCACCAGACCTTGCGGGTTACGCCCGCCATGGAGGCTGGCGTAGCCGATCACGTCTGGACGGCCGAAGAAATCGCGGGCTTACTTGATCCAAAGTGACCCACTACCAGGAGCCGCAGCGCCTTGACCCTGAAATGACAACGTGTTAGCATTATTGATCCGTCTCGTCCGGACCCTGTAACCCCGAGGACCCCTCATGGCCAGCTTCCTCTCGATCGTCCTCTACGGCGCCCTGATCCTCGGCGTCCTCGTTTTCGTCCACGAGCTGGGCCATTTCCTCATGGCCAAGTGGCTCGGGGTCCGGGTCATCTCGTTCTCCATCGGGATGGGCCCCCGCGTGCTCGGCTTCACGCGCGGCGGCACCGACTACCGCCTGTCGCTCCTGCCGCTGGGCGGGTACGTCCGGATGGCGGGCGACACGACGGAGGGAGAGGAGCGGACGGGCGCCCCCGACGAGTTCCTCGAGAAGCCCTGGTGGGTCCGCGCCCTGATCTCCGTCGCCGGACCGGCCGCCAACCTCGTCTTCGCCTTCCTGCTCTACATCGTCCTCTTCGCCGACGGGGTCAGCACCACCGACTTCGCGGCCCGCGTCGACAGCGTCCGTCCGGGGACCGTGGCGGAGCAGGTGGGGCTTCAGAAGGGAGACCTCCTGGTCTCCTGGGACGGCGCGAAGGCGGGCACGTTCCTCCATCTCCAGACCGCGCTCGAGCGGACGCTGGAGGAGAAGGACGCCACCGCGCCGATCGCGCTCGAAGTCGAGCGCTCCGGCGCCACGACGGCGCTCCAGGTGCCGCGCGCGGACGCGCTGAAGATCGCCGACGGCATCATTTGGGGCACGGATCCGATCATCGGCAAGGTCCTCATCGGGCTCCCGGCCTACGCGGCGGGCCTGCGGGACGGCGACCGCGTCACCGCCGTGGACGGGAAGCCGGTCGCCATCTGGAACGAACTGGCGACCCATCTGAAGTCGCGCCCGAACGAGTTCGTCACGATCAGCGCGCTCCGCGAGGGGCGCGAGTTCACGGTCCGCCTTCGGACCACGCCCGAGGGCTACGTCGGCATCGCGCCGCCCGAGCGCCTCTCGTTCCACCAGAGCATCCCGCTCGCGAAGGTCGTCCCCTACGCCTTCAACGCGACGATCCAGACGTGCGGGCAGATCTACGCGGGGCTCTACACGGTCATCTCGAAGCCCGACCGGCTGGCCGAGAGCGTCGCCGGCCCGATCGCCATCGCCCAGGTGGCCGAGCAGACGGCGAGCGGCGGCCTCGAGCAGCTCATGAACTTCGCCGCCTTCATCAGCCTCGCCCTCATGGCGATGAACCTACTGCCGATTCCGATCCTGGACGGCGGGCACATCATGTTCGCGCTGGTCGAAGCGGTGCGCCGCCGGCCTCTCTCCGAGCGGACGCAACTGGTCGTCCAGCGCGCCGGCCTCTTCCTCTTGGTCACGCTCGTCGTCTTCTCCTTCTACAACGACCTGAACCGGGTGACCCAGCGCAAGCGCGCGGAGGCGGAGGTTTCCAAGAGTCTTTCGGAGCCGAAGCCCGCCGACTCGACGCCGGCGCCCGGGACGCCCTGATCTCCCGACGTTGACGCGGGTCCGCCGCCTCATCGTCCTCCTCGCACTCGCCGCACTCTCGCTTCCGGCCGCGCCCGCGCGTGCCCAGATCGAACTGGGGGAGGACGAACCCCAGGTGAAGCGGGTGGAGATCTCCGGCAACGTCGCCTACGACGACAAGATCTTGAAGTCGCTCATCCGCACGCGGGGGAAGTCGTTCTTCCGCCCCTGGCGGGACGCCCCGCTCCGCACCGACTTCCTCCGCTTCGACCAGGTGGTGATCCAGGACTTCTACCGGCGCCACGGCTATCTGAGCGCCCGCGTGGAGAGCGTGGTGGTGGACCGCGCGGACGCCGATCGCGTCTCCGTCCGCTTCGCGCTGATCGAGGGCCCGCTCGCCTTCGTCCAGTCGATCGACTTCTCCGGACCCTCCGCCGCCGAGGAGGAGGTCCTCCGCGGCGTCATTCCGCTCGAGGCGGGCCGTCCGTTCGACTATCCCCAGCTCGAGGTCTCGCGCCTGGCGATCGACAGCGTCTACGCCGAGCGGGGCCAGGTGGCGACGGCGATCCGCGACTCCATCGAGCGGGTCGGGGACGACGTCCGCGTCCGCTTCGAGATCGATCCGGGACCGGTGGCGGTCCTGCGCGCGACGGTCGTGGAGGGGACGCAGGCGACGAAACCGGGCTTCGTGTCGCGCGAGGTGACGCTCCGTCGGGGCGAGACGCTCGCCCGGTCGAAGCTCGTCCGGAGCCAGCAGCGGATCTACGACTCGGGCTTCTACAACGACGTCGAGTTCTCCACGGGCGCGATCGATCCCGTGACGCGCGAGACCGACCTGATCGTCTCGGTCCGCGAGCGGCGCCAGGGATGGGTGGACGCCGGCGTCGGCTACGGCACGGAAGAGGGGGCGCGCCTCACGGCGCAGGTCGGACAGCGGAACTTCTTCCGTGACGGAGTGCGCGGGGTCCTCACGGGGCGCCTCGGGATCCGGGCCGATTCGCGACCGCAATTCCCCTATGTCGAAGATCTCTTCGTCGGGAAGCGCCGCGCGGACGTCGCCCTCTCCCGGGATTGGCTCCTCGGATTCCACGTGCGCGGCACGGTCGGGGCGTACGCCGAGAAGGTGCCGAGCTTCGAGACGATCACCGAGATCCCGCTCAGCGCCTTCGGGGCTTCGGGCGGCCTCCGGTACGAGCTCTCCCGCTGGTCGAACGTCTCGCTCCTGTACGAGGTCCGCCGCGTGGAATCGGACAGCGCGCGCCTCGTCACCCAGGTGGCCACGCCGCTCTCGCGCTACACCACGAACCGAATCGTGCTGAGCGTCGGGCGCGACACGCGGCTCGATCTCTTCGATCCGCGCCGCGGCAGCGTGGTCACCGCGGCCGCCGAGTTCGTGGGAGGCGTTCTGCGCGGAAACTCGCAGTTCCTGAAAGTCTCCTCGTCGGCCACGGCCTACCGGCCGCGGGGATCGTGGCTCACGCTGGCCGCGCGGGGGCGCGGGGGCTTCCTCACGTCGCGGGGGCAGGGGCCGGCGGAGGGCCTGGAGGATCAGATCTCCGATCTCGACCTGATTCCCGAGGACGACCGCTTCCGGACCGGCGGCGGCTCGAGCGTACGCGGGTACCAGGAGGACGAGATCGGCACGATCGTGGTCTTCACCGACAGCGCCGGCGTCGTGACGCGCACGGAGGAGCAGCGGGGCGGCGCCTACCTCATCCAGATGAACGCCGAGGTCCGGGCCCGGATGACGGGGTTCCTGGGAGCGGCCGTTTTCGTCGACGGGGGCGGCGTTTGGGAGCGGGCGGGCGATCTCAGCATGCGGAGATTCTTCTCACTCGCGAACGGAGCGGGGTATAAGGATATGAGGTGGACGGCCGGAGCGGGCATACGGTTCGCCACGCCGGTCGGGCCGGTCCGCCTCGACTACGGCTGGAAGCTCCGCATGGCCCGAAGCGACCAGCCCGACGCGGCCACGGGGCGCGGGGCCTTCGCCTTCAGCCTCGGACAAGCCTTCTAGGGTCCCGCGCTCCGAGCGGCGCGCGACGCGCCCTCCGAACGGGAGCACGCCATGAACGACCAGGAGCCGACGACGCGCCGGAGAAAGCCCGCGAACGTTGGCGGCGCGCGCCCGGTCTGGTTCATCGTCTCGGGGGTCGTCCTCCTGGCGACCCTCCTCGTCCTCTTCGGCGGCGTGGGCGTGGTGACGGCCCTCTTCGCGTCGGGCGACTCGGGTCTCTCCCGGCGCGTCGTTGCCGTGGCGAACGCCCTGATCGCTTCGGACTCCACGCGCTTCGCCTGCGAGCGGGTGCGCGGAACCCTCTTCCGGGGCGCCATCCTCGACCGGCCGCGGCTCCTGGTCCAGGCGCCTGGGCGCGAGGTGACGTGGGCCGAAGCCCGAAGCGCGCGGATCGAGTACGACCTCTTCGCGCTCCTCTTCAACCCGCGGCGCGCCTTCACGGTCGAGCTCGACTCGCTCCGGGTCGTGCTCGGCCGCGACACGACGGGCGCGCTGGTGCTCCCCCGCTTCCGCGCGGGACGCGGCGGCGATTCGAACGTCTCATTCCGGATCGCGCTCACGCTCCGCGACGCCTCCATCGCGTTCGAGCGGGAGGGATTCCGATTCGCCGACCTGGACGGCTCGGGGACCGTGGAATCCGCGTCGGAAGGCTCGACCGTCGTGATCGACCGGCTCCAGGGAACCGCCACGGGAGCGGAGCGGAGCGTTCCCGTCCGAATGCGCGGCGCGGTCGCGATGCGCGGTTCGGTCTGGAGGGTCGATCCGCTCGACGTCACGCTCGGCCAATCGCGCTTCGACGTCGCCGCCGACTGGGACCGCGGCCGCGGCCGGCTCCGGGACGGGACGCTGAAGCTCGCGCCGCTGGTCCTCGACGAGGCGCTCCCCCTCTTCGACGTGGAGGGCGTCACGGGCACGCTTCGCGGGGACGTCGCCTTCGAAGGGCTTCCGCACGACGGGATCGCGTCGGGCTGCCTGGAGGGGACCCTCGCGGGGGAAGCGATCGACACGCTGATCGTCCGCGCGGTCTTCGAGCCGAAGGAGATCCGGTTCGACGGGCTCCATACGAGGTTGAGGGGCGCCACGCTCTCGGGGACGGGGCGGATCGATCCGGTCGTCGGCCTCGACGCGGCGGTTCGCTTCCACGACGCGGACCCGGCGAATCTGCCGTGGTGGAAGGCGCCCGCCGGCGTGCCGCACGGCTCGATCGCGGGAGACGCGCGGGTCCGGATCACGCGCGCGAAGCCGCGCCCGGCGGTGACCGTCCAGGGCACGGTCCTCCGGAGCCGGGTCGGGCGGCTCTCGATCGATCGAGCCGACTTCATCGTGCACGCGCCGCCGCCGGGAGGCATTCGGATCGACAGCCTCCGGCTCCAGAGTCCCGGCGCCCGGCTCGAGGGCTCGGGCGTGGTCGACGCGAAGGGAACCCTCAGCGCCTCGGCCGTGGCCACGATTCAGGACCTCGGACGGATGGCGGCCCTCCTCGATCCGGCGGCGCCGCGGGCGGGGAGCGGCCGCGTCGCCGCCACGCTCGGGGGGACGCTCGAGAAGCCGACGCTCGAGGCGCGGGGCGTGCTCCAGAAGGCGGAGTTCGGGAGCGGGCTTCGCGCGGACACGCTCACGGTCGTCGCCGCGGGAGCGCTCGCCCCGACGCTCGCGGTCGAGGGGACGGTGCGCGCCGCCGGCTTCGCGAGCCGGGAACGCGCGCTGGGCGACGTCTGGGCGCGTTACTCCGGCGGCCGCACGCTCCGGGTCCATCGCTTCGTCCAGTCGCTCGGCGACACCACCCTTACTCTGACCGGCCTCGTTCAGTTCGAGGGCGGTGGGGCGCGCGCGGAGGTGGACTCGCTCCGGCTCGAGGCGGGCGCGCTCCGCGCCGCCGGGACGGGCCGGACCGAGGTGACGTTCGCGCGCGGGCGGCTCCGGGCGAGCCCCGTGACGCTCGATCTCCTGCCGGGCCGCCTCGACGCCGACGTCGACTGGGACGTGACGAACGGAGTCGTGGACATCCGGGGCCTGGTCGACGGGCTCGATCTCGCGAGAATCTCCCGCCGTCCCGATCCGCGATTCGCGGGGACGCTTCGGGCGCAGTTCCTGGTTTCGGGGAAGTCCTCCGATCCCGAGGCGTCCCTGAACGTCGCGATCACGGCCCCCAGGCTCGGCGGCATCGCGGCCGACTCGCTCCGCGGGAAAATCGAGTACGCGCCCGGCGTCGTGACGGTGGAATCCTTCTCCTGGCGGCGGGGCCCGTCCTCGATCGCCGTCCGCGGAACGCTCCGCACGCGCCGCCCGCTCGAGGTCTGGTTGCGGGAGGCCGCCCGGGGCGAGACCGCCTGGCGCGGAGAGACGACGCTGGCGCTCGAAGCCGACGCCGATTCGCTCGATCTCGCGCCGTTCGCGCGGGCGGACACGACGTGGCGGTCGCTCGAGGGCTCGGTGACCGCGCACGCGCGGATCGGGGGCACGCTGGCCGAGCCGACGGCGGCCATCACGGGGCGCGCGCCCCGGCTCCGAATCCGCGGCGTCGAAGGGAGCGTCGTCGCGGGCACGCTCGACTATCGCGACCGGACCCTTCGGATCGAACGGCTCGATCTGAAGCAGGGCGACGGCGCGACCAGCGTGGTCGGTCACGTGCCGTACGACCTCTCGCCCTTCGCGGAGAAACGATGGAGGAAGGAGGCGCCGCTCGCGCTCTCCATCCGGATGGACGACGCCGACCTCGCGATCCTCCCCGCGCTCACCTCGCTCGTCGCCGCGAGCACGGGACGCGTGAGCGGGAACGCCGAGGTCACCGGAACTCCGGGGAAGCCGCGCATCACGGGAGAGGCGCGCCTGCGCGACGGCCGGATCCGGTTCGCGGGTCGCTACGAAGTGCTGGAAGACGTCACCGTCGAAGGAACCTTCGACGAGGAGCGGCTGACGCTGACCAAGATCGAAGCGCGCCAGGGGAAGCGGGGACGCCTGACGGGGACCGGATGGTGGCGGTGGGCGGGCGCGACGCCCCTTCCGGCGGGAAGCGTCGGACCCTGGGGAACCTACCAGCTCCAGCTGAAGGCGACCGATTGCGTCACGACCGACCGCGAGTACTATCTCTTCCAGTTCACGGGAGACTTCCAGGTGGCGAACGGCGCGACGACCATCGGGATCGTGAAGCCGAAGGTGACCGGAAGCGGGGTCGTCAGCCGCGGCGAGCTCACGATCAACCTGGCGGCGCCGGTCGGGGAGCCCCGGCCCGCCATGCCGTTCCTGTACGACGTGACCGCCGAGTTTCCGCGCCAGCTGAAGTACCGCCAGCTCGACACGGAAGTGGATCTCGCCGGAACGCTCCGGCTCCGGAACGAAGGGGGGCGCGACATCGCGCTCGGGACGCTCACCGTTCAGGGGGGCCAGTTCTACTTCCTGACCCGGAAGTTCCGGGACCTGAGCGGCCAGGTCAACTTCAACGACGTGAACCGGCTCGACCCCGACGTGGCGCTCGACGCGAGCACGCGGATCCGGCGCGGCGACGACGAGCGGATCATCAACCTCGCGATCACGGGACGCGCGAGCCAGATGCAGATCCGGCCGTGGGACGAGGACGGCTCCTCGCCGACCGAGCTCTGGCGCGAGCTGAGCCTGGGACAATTCTCCGCCGTCCAGGGACCGACGGACTTGACGGGCGGGGATTCCGAGAACGCCGCGTTCGGCGAGGTGGCCATCCGGGGCTACCTGTTCCGCAACGCCGAGCGGTGGATCTCGAGCTCGGGATTCATCGACACGATCGATCTTCAATCGGGCGCGGGCCAGAGGCGGAGCGACGTCGGCGGCGCCATCGATCTCGGCGCGGTCGGCGTGGGAAAGTATGTGACGCGCGACCTCTTCCTCAAGTACTCTCGCGACTTCTCCGGCGCCACCGACCAGAGCATCAGCGCCGAGTACCGCGTGACCCGGCACCTCCTGCTCCGCGGGCAGCAGATCCAGCGGTCGTCCACGACGGCGCGCACCGGCGGGACGCAGGAATACAACCTCGACCTCAAGATCCGCGTGGAGTACTGACCCGATCGTGGAATTGAACGACGTCCAGCGGCAGGCCGTCGAGCACCCCGGCGGCCCCCTGCTCGTTCTCGCCGGGGCCGGCAGCGGCAAGACGCGCGTCCTCACCGGACGGATCGCCCATCTCGTGCGGGAGCGGGGCGTGCCGCCCTGGAGCATCCTCGCCTTCACCTTCACGAACAAGGCCGCCCGCGAGATGAAGGAGCGGGCCGCGCGGCTCCTCGCCGGGGACGACGCGGCGCCGGGCGGCGGCGCGGGCGAGCCGGAACGCGACCTCGGCGTCTGGCTCGGCACCTTCCACGGCACCTGTGTCCGGATCCTCCGCCGCCACGCCGAGCTCCTCGGCTACCCGAAGGCGTTCGTCATCTACGACACGGACGACCAGCGGTCGCTCCTGAAGGAGATCCTCCGCGAGATCGGCGCCGACGACCGGCGGCTGACGCCCGCCGGGGCGGGGTCGCGGATCTCGAGGTTGAAGAACGACGGGATCGCGCCCGACGCGTTCGCCGCCGAGGCGGCGGGGCCGCTCGACCGCCAGCTGGCGGACATCTACGCGAAGTACGAGGCCGGGCTCCGCGCCCGGGCGGCGATGGACTTCGACGATCTCCTCCTCCACACGGTCCGGCTGTTCGATCTCGACCCAGACGTCCACCGCCAGTACGCGAACCGATTCCGCCACGTGCTGGTGGACGAGTACCAGGACACGAACTCGATTCAGTTCGACCTGATCGAGCGCCTCTCGCGCGTGCACCAGAACCTGGCCGTGGTGGGCGACGACGACCAGTCGATCTACGGATGGCGCGGCGCCGACATCGGGAACATCCTCTCGTTCGAGGAGCGCTACCCCGACGCGACCGTGCTCCGGCTGACCCAGAACTACCGTTCCACGCGCACGATCCTCCGCGCCGCGAACCACGTCGTGAAGCACAACGAGGCGCGGAAGGAGAAGGAGCTCTGGACCGAGAACGACACCGGCGAGCCGCTCGGGCTCCACCTCCTTCCCGACGAGGAGTCCGAGGGGGAGATGGTGGTGTCTCTCCTGCTGGAGGAGAAGCGCCTGCGCGGGCGGGGGAACCGGGATTTCGCCGTCCTCTATCGCACGAACGCCCAGTCGCGCGCGGTGGAGAACGCGCTTCGCCGCTCGGCCATCGCCTACCAGCTGACCGGAGGCGTCTCGTTCTACGAGCGCCGCGAGGTGAAGGATCTCCTCGCCTATCTTCGCGCGCTCGCCCAGCCGCGCGACTCGGTGGCCTGGTACCGGATCGTGAACGTGCCGGCCCGCGGCATCGGGAAGACGACCCTCGACCGCTTCCGCGACTTCGTGGCGGCCGAAGGCGTCGCGATTCCGGAGGGGCTCGCGCACCCGCGGCTCGCCGACGCCGTCGGCGGAGCCGCCGCGAAGAAGCTCCTCGGGGTGGCGCGTCTCTTCGAGGAGCTCCGCCCGCTCCTCGACCTCCCTCCGGCGCGGGCGCTCTCCGAGCTCACGGCGAAGATCCGCTTCCGCGAATACCTGATGGAAGAGGATCCGGCCGAGGCGGGGGAGCTGATCGAGAACGTGGAGGAGCTGATCACCGGGGCCGAGGCGTACGCACGGCGCGCCGAGGAGCCGACGGTGGACGGTTTCCTGGCGGAGGTGGCGCTCCTCACCGACGTCGACCTCTGGGAGGACGCGGACGACACGGTGAACCTCATGACCATCCACTCGGCGAAGGGGCTCGAGTTCCCGGTCGTCTTCGTCGTCGGGATGGAGGAAGGGCTCTTGCCCCACGCCTCGTCGCTCGACCAGCCGAAGGAGCTGGAGGAGGAGCGGCGTCTCTTCTACGTGGCCCTGACGCGCGCGCGGGAGCGCGTCCACCTCCTGCAGGCCTCGTTCCGCCGCGCCTGGAACGCGAGCGGCGGCGGCGCGTCGCGCTTCCTCGCGGAGATCCCGGCCGACTGCCTCGCGGTGGCGGAGCACGACGCGTACGGCATCCGGCCGGCCTCGTTCCGGCCCGTCCGGGCGCCGCAGGGGCCGCGGCTCGTTCGCGACGAGGAGGAGGCGGCCGGTAAGAGTCCCGTCGGCGCGTGGGTCCATCATCCCCAGTTCGGCGACGGACGGGTCGTCGCGTGCGAGGGGCGCGGCGATCGCGCCAAACTGACGGTCCAATTCCAACGGGCGGGGACGAAGAAGATCCTCGCAGCCTTCGCGGAGTGGAGCTATGCCGATTGACGTCTCGGTCGTCCACAAGATCGCCGCGCTCGCGCGGCTTCGCATCGAGCCGCGCGACGAGGAACGCTACGCGCGGGAACTCGACGCGATCCTCGGATACGTGGAGTCGCTCCAGGCGCTCGACGTGGAGGCGATCGAGCCGACCAGCCAGGTGACCGAAGGCGCGCGTCCGGCGCTCCGTCCCGACGAGGTCGTGCCGTTCGAGGCGCGCGACGAGGCGCTCGCGCAGGCGCCCGAGCGGGACGGCGACTACTTCAAGGTGCCCCAGGTCGTATGAGCGACCCGATCCTCTTCGAAGGCGCGGAGGCGATCGCGCGCGACGTCCGGGCGGGGAACCGCTCGGCCGTGGAAGTGACGCGCGCGTTCCTCGCGCAGGCCGACCGGACGGCAGAGCGGCTCGGCACGTATCTCCACCGGATGCCGGCCGAGGCGCTCCGGGACGCGGAAGCGATCGATCGCCGCCGCGCCGCGGGCGAAACGCTGGGCGCGCTGGCGGGCGTGCCGGTCGCCATCAAGGACAACATCTGCATCCGCGGCGTGCCGACGACGTGCGGCTCGAGAATCCTGGAAGGCTACCGCCCGCCCTACGACGCGCACGTGATCGAGCGGCTCCGCGCGTCCGACGCGGTCCTGGTCGGGAAGACGAATTGCGACGAGTTCGCCATGGGCTCGTCCACCGAGAACTCGGCCTACCAGGTGACGCGGAATCCGTGGGATCCGGAGCGCGTGCCGGGCGGGTCGAGCGGCGGCTCGGCGGCGACCGTGGCGGCCTGCGAGGCGCCGCTCTCGCTCGGCTCGGACACCGGCGGGTCGGTCCGGCAGCCCGCGGCCTTCTGCGGCGTCTACGGATTGAAGCCGACGTACGGCGCGGTCTCCCGGTACGGACTCGTGGCGTTCGCCTCCTCGCTCGACCAGATCGGGGGCTTCGCGCGAAGCGCCCGCGACACGGCGCTCCTCCATGGCGCGATCTGCGGCGCGGACCGCCGCGACATGACGAGCCGCGCCGAGGCGAAGCCGATCGCGCTCGACGCGCTGGAACGGCCCATCGAGGGGCTCAGGCTCGGCGTCCCGCGCGCCATCCTCGACGAGGCGGGCGAGGGGCTCGCCCCCTCCATCCGCGCCGCCTACGAATCGGCCGTCTCCGCGTTCGAGCGGGCCGGCGCCCGGATCGTGGACGTCGCGCTCCCTCACGCGCGGCATGCCATCGCCACGTACTACCTCATCGCCCCGGCCGAGGCGTCGAGCAACCTGGCCCGCTTCGACGGCGTGCGCTACGGGCTCCGGAAGAGCGACGGCGATCTGAAGGGGATGTACGAGGCGACGCGCGGGGCCGGCTTCGGCCGCGAGGTCACGCGGCGAATCCTCCTCGGCACGTACGCGCTCTCGGCCGGCTACTACGACGCCTACTATCTCCGGGCCCAGAAGGTGCGCACCCTCATCCGGCGCGACTTCCTGGAGGCCCTGGAGCGCTCCGACGCGCTCCTCATGCCCGTGACGCCCACGGCGGCGTTTCGGATCGGGGAGAAGACGGACGATCCGCTGGCCATGTACCTGAGCGACATCTTCTCCATTCCCGCGTCGCTGGCGGGCGTGCCGGGCCTCTCCTTCCCGGCGGCGTTCGACGCCGCGGGACTCCCGATCGGACTCCAGCTGGTCGGAAGGCCGTTCGACGAGGAGACGATTCTCCGGGTGGCGCGCGCCTACGAGCGCGAGCACGACGCGGCGTCGCGGCCGCCGGCCCTCGCGACGGGGGAAGGGGGCGGGCGATGACGAAGCCCGGCGCCACCGAGGCCGGCGCGGCCCGCGAGGCGGCGCGCGCGCGCTGGGAGCCCGTGATCGGGCTCGAGGTGCACGCGCAGCTGAAGACGAAGTCGAAGATCTTCTGCGGCTGCGCCACCACGTTCGGCGCGGCGCCCAACACGCAGGTCTGCCCGCTCTGCCTGGGGCTCCCCGGCGTCCTCCCGGTCCTGAACGGGCGCGCCGTGGAGTTCGCGGTCATGGCCGGACTCGCGGTCGGCGCGACGATCCACGGCCGGAGCGTCTTCGCGCGGAAGAACTACTTCTATCCCGACCTCCCGAAGGGCTACCAGATCTCCCAGTACGACCGGCCCCTCTGCGAGGGAGGCGGCGTGGAGATCCACGCGGGCGACGTTCGGAAGCGAATCGGCCTCGTCCGGATCCACTTGGAGGAGGACGCGGGGAAGTCGCTCCATCCCGAGGGGAAGGAAGGGGTGACGACGACGCGCGTGGATCTGAATCGCGCCGGCGTCCCCCTGATCGAAATCGTCTCCCAGCCCGACATCCGGTCGGGCGCCGAGGCGTATCACTACCTCACGAAGCTGAAGCAGATCCTCGTCTACCTCGACGTCTGCGACGGCAACATGGAGGAGGGGAGCCTCCGGTGCGACGCGAACGTTTCCGTTCGCCCGCGCGGCCAGGAGGCGTTCGGCACGAAGACCGAGATCAAGAACCTGAATTCGTTCCGTTACGTGGAAAAGGCGATCGCGTACGAGATCGACCGCCAGATCGCGCTCCTCGAGTCGGGCGGCCGCGTGGTGCAGGAGACGCTCCTCTGGGACTCCGCCCGCGGCGTCGCCGAGACCATGCGGAGCAAGGAAGAGGCGCACGACTACCGCTACTTCCCGGAGCCCGACCTCCTCCCGCTCGATCTCGACCCGGCCTGGGTGGAGGGCGTCCGCGCCACGCTCCCCGAGCTCCCCGACGCGCTCCGCGAGCGGCTCGTCCGCGAGCAGGGCATCCCCGACTACGACGCCGAGGTCCTGACCGAGACGCGCGCGCTCGCGGCCTACTACGAGGAGACGGCCGCGCGCTCGGGTCAGCCGAAGCTCGCGTCGAACTGGATCATGACCGAGGTGAACGCGGTCCGGAACAAGACCGGCGACTCGATCGAGACCTTCCCGATCCGGGCCGACCGGCTCGGCGACCTGGTCGGCATGATCGCCCGCGGGCGCGTCTCGGGGAAGATCGGCAAACAGCTCTTCGAGATGATGCTCGCCGATCCGGCCGATCCCGAGGCGCTGGTGCAGAAGCACGGCCTCCTTCCGATCGAGGACGACGCGGCCCTGCGGGCGCTCGCGCGCGAGGTGCTGGCGGCGAATCCGGGACCGGCCGCGGAGTTCCGCGCCGGCAAGGAGAAGACGTTCGCCTTCCTGGTCGGGCAGGCGATGAAGCAGTCCCGGGGTCGCGCCCACCCGGAGAAGCTCCAGGCGGCGCTGCGAGCGGTCCTGACGGAGGAATCGGCATGATCGGCATGCGCGTCTTGGTCGTGGGGCAGGGAGGGCGCGAGCACGCCATCGTGGAGGCGCTCCATCGCGCGGAGGATCATCCGCAGATCTACGTCGCGCCGGGCAACCCCGGCATGGAGCCGCTGGCGGAGCGGATCGCGGTCGCGCCGACGGACGTGGAGTCGCTGGTCGGCTGGTCGAAGAAGCACGAGATCGACTTCGTCGTCGTCGGGCCTGAGGCGCCCTTGGCGGAGGGGCTGGCCGACGCGCTTCGCGAGGCGGGCATCGCGACGCTCGGACCGGGCCAGGCGGGCGCGCGCCTGGAGACGAGCAAGCGCTACGCGAAGGAGCTTCTCCTTCGCCTCGGACTTCCGACCGCGTCGTGCCGCGTCGCCACCTCGGCCGAGCAGGCGGAGGCGATCCTGGCCGGCTCCGGCGTCACGTACCCGATCGTCCTGAAGGCGGACGGAGAGCGCCTCGCGTGCCTTCGCGATTGCGGCAGCTTCCTCCTTCGCCGCGGCCCGCTCGGTGGCAATGCGCACGGCCTCGGCGGCGAGCTGTTCC
>DATIQI010000028.1:0-3774 GCA_035470985.1 Acidobacteriota bacterium | reverse complement strand
GTAGATCCGGAATTGGCGCCCCGGCGTGTACGCCGTCCGCGGGACGCAGCGCGAGATGAGCTGGTTCACGAGGGTCGTCTTGCTTTCCCGCAGCACCACTTCCTTCGGCATCAGCGCCCGCTCCGGCGCCACGAACCAAAGGAGCGCCGTCGTGTCCTCGTTCATGTCATAAATGGCGCGCAGGTCGTACGTTCCACGCTCGTCCGTGAGCGCGGAGCCGACCTGGTTCCCGTCCACGAAGAGCTTCACCTGCACGTTCGGAACGGGCCGGTCGTTGATGTCGAGGACCAGGCCCTCGAAGGCGGTGACGGGGCGGGAGATGCCGAGCGATTGGAAGTCGGTGCCGGAGCCGGCTCGCTCGTCGAATGGGGGGCGGGGCTCGGTGCTGCTGCCCGAACCCGTCGGAGGGGCGGCCTGGACCGCGGGGCCCGGACCGAGGAGGAGGATTCCTAGGGTCGAAAGCGCGAGACTTCTCAAGTTCCACCTGCTCATGGACGATACCTCCCAAAGGTCGTCGTCGAGGGCGAACTTCACCGCGACGCTACCACCCGTATCTCGGCCTGTCAACGCACCTTCCGTAGGAGAATCGCCTTGCGCCTTCGGCGGGGCGTCTGGTACGGTCCGCAGGCTCGAACCTCAAGAGCTCGCTCCACCCGCCCGGGTGCGGCGAAAGGAGTCGCCCACCATGTCGACCCAAGGCGTTCGGGAGGCAAGGATGTTTCTCGATCAATTGATGGGGGTTTTTTCGAACGACGTCGCGATCGACCTCGGGACGGCGAACACCCTCGTCTATTTGCGCGGCAAGGGCATCGTGCTGAACGAGCCCTCCGTCGTCGCGGTCGACCGCACCACCGGCAAGGTCATCGCCGTCGGCAAGGAAGCGAAGAGCATGCTCGGGCGCACGCCCGACGAGATCGTCGCCGTCCGCCCGCTGAAGGACGGCGTCATCGCCGACTTCGAGAAGACCGAGGACCTGCTCCGCGAGTTCATCCAGAAGGCGCTGCGGCGCCGCACCTGGGTGCGCCCCCGCATCATCATCTGCGTTCCGTCGGGAATCACCGAAGTGGAGAAGCGCGCGGTGCAGGATTCCGCGCAGCACGCCGGCGCCCGCGAGGTTCTGCTCGTTCCCGAGCCGATCGCCGCGGCCATCGGCGTCGGGCTCCCGGTCGGGAAGCCCTCGGGAAACATGGTGATCGACATCGGCGGCGGCACGACCGAGATCGCCGTCATGGCGCTGAACTCGATCGTGAATCAGCAGTCGATCCGCGTCGGCGGCGACGAGATGGACGAGGCGATCGTCCAGTACGTGAAGAAGGCGTACAACCTCCTCATCGGCGAGCAGACCGCCGAGATGATCAAGATCCGCATCGGCTCGGCCTTCCGTCTCGAGCAGGAAGAGGAGATGGAGATCAAGGGCCGCGACCTGGTGAACGGCATTCCGAAGACGATGAAGATCTCCTCCGTGGAGATCCGCGAAGCCCTGAACGAGCCGCTCCAGCAGATCGTGGAGGCGCTCCACCAGTCCCTCGAAAAGACCCCGCCCGAGCTCGCTTCCGACATCGTGGACCGCGGGATCGTCATGACGGGAGGCGGCTCGCTCCTGCGCGGGATCGACATCCTGCTGCGCGAAGCCACCAACCTCCCGATCACGGTGGCCGAGGATCCGCTGTCGTGCGTGGTGCTCGGGACGGGCAAGATCCTCGACGATCCGACCCAGTACGAAAAGGTGCTCATGTCGGTCGTGCGCGACTGACGACCGGGGGGTGAGCCCCGTTGTTCCGCTACCTCCTCACGCGGCGCACCGATTGGACCGTCTTCGTCGCCGCCATTCTCGTCTGCCTTAGCCTGATGTTCCTCGAGCGGCGCGCCCAGGAGCGCGTCGCCTGGTTCCTGCAGCACACGGCCCTCGCGCCCGCGGAGGCCGTCGTCGGATGGTTCGACCGCGGCGTCGGCGTCTACTGGGAAAACCAGAAGCTGCGCCAGCGCATGGCGTCCCTCCAGATGGAGGTGGACGCGATGCGGCGGGAGCGCGGCGAGAACGCGCGCCTGCGGCGTCTCCTCGACCTCGAGCAGCGCCACCCCTACGCCCTCGTCCCCGCCGACGTCGCCGGGCGGAGCCTCGACCGCCTCGGTGGGAGCCTCACGCTGAACAAGGGCTCCGGGGACGGCGTGACCGAGAACCTCGCCATCCTCTCGCCCGACGGACTGGTGGGGCGCGTGGAGCGCGTGAACCCGCACCAGGCCCGCGTCCTCACGCTCCTCCACCGCGACTGCGCCGTCGCCGCGCGCGTGGCGCGGACGCGCGTCGAGGGCGTGCTTCGCTGGGAATTCGGCGGCCAGCCGGTCCTCCATCTGAACTACGTCTCCTCGCAGGAGGACGTGAAGCCGGGCGACCTGATCGTCACCTCGGGCCTCGGGGGGATCTTCCCGGAGGGGATCCGGATCGGTACCGTCGCGCGCGTGGGCATCGAGCCGAACGGGCTCATGAAGGAGATCCTCGTCCGGCCCGCCGTCGACTTCCGCTCGGTGGAGCAGGTGCTCGTCTTCACGCCCCTCGACGCGGGCGCGACGGCGCCGAGCGATCTCCTCGGCGAGGAGGCGCCGGCGGACAGCCTCTCCGCGGCGCCGCCCGACTCGGCCGCCGCCGAGAGTCTCCCGCCCGCGCCGGGGAACGGAACGGCCGGCCGATGAGAGGGGTTCGCGACGCCGTCATCCTGGCGGTGGTCCTGGCGCTCCAGGCCACGCTCCTCTACCGGATCGAGATCGCGGGGATCCGGCCCGATCTCCTCGCGGCCTTCGTGGTCTACTTCGCGTGGATGCGGGGGCCCGTGCCGGGAACGATGGGCGGATTCGCCGTCGGGCTCGTGCAAGACCTCGACGCCTCCGGGCCGCTCGGACTGAACGCGCTCGCGAAGACGGTCGTCGGCTTCCTGGTCGCGAAGGCCGGATTCCGGGTCCACCGGTCCAACATCGGCGTCCGTTTCTCGTTCTTCCTGATCGCCATGCTGGTCCATGATTTCATCTACTTCGCCGTCGCCACGGGAGGCGACGGACTCGAGCTCGCGCGGCAGATGATCGTGACCGCCCTGCCGACCGCGCTCTACACCACGGTCGCGACGCTGCTCCTCCTCGGCGTCGCGGAACGGTTCACCCGCCGGCGGCTCCTGGCCGACGAGGAGTAGCGACGATGGCCTTCGACCCCATTCCGGCGCGAGGCTCGCTGCGGCGCGAGCGGATCCTCACCTGGGCGGTCGTCACGGCGTTCGTCATGATCCTCTTCCGTCTCTTCACCATGCAGGTGCACCAGGACCTGATCGTCATGCCGGGCGGCGACATCGACACCTGGCGGCCCTGGAAGGACCGCTACAAGGTCCGCTTCGACGGCCGGACCGGCTACGCGAGGACGGCCTTGCGAGCAGGCGTCCCGGTGGTGCCGATCGCGCATGCCGGGTCGCACGAGACGCTCGTCGTGCTGACGGATGGGCGGAGGTTGGCTCGGCGATTGGGCCTGCGCGACATCGCGCGAGCGGAAATCTTTCCCATTCACCTGTCCTTCCCGTTCGGGCTGACGATCGGCCCCGTGCCGCACATCCCGGTGCCGGTGTGCCTGCGGTATCGCGTGGCGCCGCCGGTGATGCCCGTGGTGAAGCTCGAGGCTGGAGAGGAGCCGTCGGACGACGCGGTGCGGGAGATGGACCGGAGGGTGAGGGACGCGTTGCAGGCCGAGCTCGACGTGCTGGCGATGGATCCGCGGACGCCGCTCGATCGGGCGGC
>DATIQI010000027.1:0-4488 GCA_035470985.1 Acidobacteriota bacterium | reverse complement strand
GGGGGAGCATCGCCGCGAGCGCTCCGCCGTCGCGGGCGAGGACCACGCCGATTCTCGGCCGCACGACGCGGACGCCCGCGCGCGCCACGGGCTCGGACGCCTCTTCCCACGCGCGGCAAACATCGGCCAGGAACCCGTCCCCCGGCCCGCTCGACTCGTCGAGGGGCGTGTCGCCGCGGTTTCCGTAGTACCCCGTCGCCGACGCGACGACGAAGGCGCGCGGACGCGAGTCGGAGGGGAGCGCCGCGATCCGTTCGGCGAGGAGGAGCGTGGAGCGCGTGCGGCTTTCGAGGATGAGCTGCTTCCGTTTCACGGTCCAGCGGCCGGAGGCGATGCTGGCGCCGCCGAGATGAACGACGGCGTCGAATCCGCGGAGCATCGATGGTTCGAGGATTCCGCGATCCGGATCCCACAGGACGGCGTCGCCGCCGCTCCGTCCCCCGCGCGTCAGACGGACGATGTCGTGACTCGCCGCCTTCAGTCGCGGGAGGAGCGCGCCTCCCACCAAGCCGCTCGCGCCGCCGACGAGGATCCGCATGGCCGAAGTCTACCCGATGCTCCGTGGTACCAGAGGGGAATTGCGGGCGCGGCGCGAAGCGGGTAGCCTCGCCCGCGATGAACTGGACTCCGCCCCAGCGCCACGACGCGCCGCTCTCGGACTGGGTACGTCCGGTGCGCGACTGGCCGCAGACGGGCGTTCTCTTCCGGGACCTCACGCCGCTCTGGGCCGACGCCGACGCCTGGTCGCGCACGGTCCGCGCGCTCGCCAAGCCGTTCGATGCCGCGCCCCCCGCGATGGTGCTGGGGATCGAGGCGCGCGGGTTCCTCGTGGCCGCCGCGCTCGCGGCCCGCTGGAACGCGGGGGTCCTGCTGGCGCGGAAGCCGGGGAAGCTCCCGGGCGATCCGCTTCGGGAGGAGTACGAACTGGAATACGGCCGCGCGTCGCTCGAGACGCATCGCGATCTTCTCCGCCCCGGCGCGCGCGTGCTGATCGCCGACGACGTCATCGCGACCGGCGGAACGGCGCAAGCGGCCCACGCGCTCGCGCGAGGGCTCGGGTGCGCCCCGATCGGCTTCGCCTTCCTGGTGGAGTTGATCTACCTGGGAGGCCGCGCGAAGCTGGAGGGCTCCGCGCCCGTGCATGCCGTCATCGCCTTCGACGGCGAAGGGCGCGCGACGATCGCCGAATAGCGCCGCCCCGCGCCCCGCCGTTCTTCATCGCTCCACCGCACCGCACCGCCACTCCGAGACGGCTCGGTCAGCGAGCCGGCCTGTAGGCCCTCACCTTCAGCGAGCGGACCGCTTCCAGCGTCTTCGCGGCCGTGTCGGGATCGTCGCCGAACGCGGCCGACCCGTACTTCGTCTCCTCCAGCACTTCCACGCGCTCGAACCCCGCCTCGCGGACGTGGCGCAGGTACTCCTCCTTCGAGGAAGCGCCCGCCACGCAGCCGACGTACGCTTCCACCGACGCCTTCACCGACTCGGGAAGCGGCGCCACGAGCACCAGATCGCTCACCACCATCCGGCCGCCCGGCTTCAGCGCGCGCAGCGCTTCCCGGAAGACGCGGGGCTTGTCGGGCGAGAGGTTGATCACGCAATTCGAGATGATCACGTCCACCGTCGCGTCGGCGACGGGGAGGTTCTCGATCTCGCCGAGGCGGAACTCCACGTTCGCGAACGGTCCCTTCGCGAGATTGCCGCGGGCGCGCGAGATCATGGACGGGGTCATGTCCACGCCGATCACGTGCCCCGTGGGGCCCACGTCCTTCGACGCCAGGAACGCGTCGATGCCGGCGCCCGAACCGAGGTCGAGAACGGTCTCGCCCGGCTTCGCGGCCGCGTGGGCGAGCGGATTGCCGCAACCGAGGCCCAGGTCCGCTCCCTGGGGAACCGCCGCCTTCTGCTCGCTGGTGTACCCGATCGCGTCGAGCGACACGGTGGTGCCCCCGCAGCACTCGCTGCCGCAGCAGCCGCTCGGCTCGTCCACGGACGTCTCGGCGACGCGGGCGTAGCGCTCGCGAACGGTGTCTCGGATGTCGTGGGAAGTCTGGATCGTCGTCATGATGAGGTTCTCCCTGTGTTCGAGGGCTCGAGCCCCCGGATGAGCGTCACGAAGCGCGGAAGCGTATCCGGCCGGACGCAGTAACAAACGCGCGGACCGTCCACCTGACCGGTGATCCAGCCCGCCTCCTTCAACACCTTCAAGTGCTGCGAGACCGTCGCCTGCGCCAGCGGGAGCCGGCCGACGATGTCGCCGCAGATGCACTCGCCGCCGTTCAGGAGAAGCCGCACGATCGCGGCGCGCGCCGGATGCGCCAGCGCCTTCGCGAGCCGCGCGAGTTCCTCGTCCGCGCCTTCCGCGGACGGCGGCCCACCGTCGCGGACCGGGATCGAAATCGGGTTCTTCATGCCGCCTCCTTTCATCGTCAATCGTAAATATACGATAGAAACTTCGACGCGTCAACCCCCAATCTGAAGTGATATTCTCCGGCCGTGACGCCCTCAGCCGACCTGCTCGACTTCAAGGAGTGGGCTGTCCTGCGCGTCGCCGGCCCGGACGCGCGAGAATTCCTTCAAGGCACAGCGACACAAGATGTTGCGGGACTGGCGCCCGGCGCCGCGCTCCCATCGCTCTTCCTGACGGACAAGGGGAGACCGGTGGGATTGGCCTGGCTGGTGATGGACGCGAGCGGGGAAGCCGCGCTTCTCTTCGCGGAGCCGGGGAGCCGCGACCGGATTCCCAGGCACCTCGAACGGATGCGGGTGATGGAAGACGTGACCGTCTCCGGACCGAACGGGATGCCGCGGCTCTACGCGGTCGTCGGTCCCGACCGGGACGCGACGGCCCGCCGGTGGGCCGAGGCGCTCGCGGGGGCGGAAGTGATCGCGGCCGATCCGATGACGTTCCTGCTCCTGCCTCCCGGCGCGGAGCGCCCGGGCAGCGTGGCGCGGGTCCTGGCGGCGCTGACGCTGCCCGATGTCGCCGAGGCGTGGCGGATCGGGGCCGGAATTCCGAAGGCGGGCGTCGATTTCGACGAAGCGCGGATCGCGACCGAGCTGTCGCTCGAGGAGGCGATCTCGCTCACGAAGGGGTGCTACGTCGGGCAGGAGGTCGTCGCGCGGACGACCCATCGCGGCGCCGCGAGGCGCCGGCGGATCGGATTCCGCTACGACGGGAGCGCGGGATTCCTCGCGCACGGAACCGAATTGATCTCCGGCGGATCGGTGGTCGCCGGATTCGTCACCAGCACGACGCTCGAGCCGGGCACGGGACGCGGCTTGGGCATGGGCTATCTGAGCACGGACGCCCTCGAGACTCCCGGGGAGGTGCGCGCCATCCGCGACGCCGTGAACACGCACATCGAGGTGACCCCTTGGCCACTCTGACCGCAACGCGCACCATCGACTGGATCGGCCTCATCCCCTACGTCGCGCTTCACCTCGGCTGCTTCGCGGTGATTCTCGTCGGTTGGAGCCCCGTCGCCGTCGCCACGGCGATCGCGCTCTACCTGATTCGCATGTTCGCCCTCACCGGCTTCTACCACCGCTACTTCTCGCATCGGACCTTTCGCACCTCGCGCGCGTTCCAATTCGTCGCGGCGGTGCTGGGGAACGCCTGCGTGCAGCGCGGTCCGCTCTGGTGGGCGGCGCATCACCGCCATCATCACCGCCACTCGGACGAGGAGCAGGACATCCACTCGCCCCGGCAGGCCGGCTTCTTCTGGAGCCACATGGGGTGGTTCATGACGATGGAGAACGCTCTCACGAACTTCCGCTCCGTGCGGGACCTCACCAAGTATCCCGAGCTGGTCTTCCTCGACCGGCACCACTGGATCGTGCCGGCCGCGCTCGGGTTCGCGACGTACGGATTCGGCGCGCTCCTCGAGGCGGTCGCCCCCGGGCTCGGCACGAACGGATGGCAGATGTTCGTCTGGGGCTTCCTGGTCTCGACCGTCGTGCTCTACCACGCCACCTACACGATCAACTCGGTGGCCCACGTCATCGGGAGCCGGCGCTACAAGACGACCGACGACAGCCGGAACAACTTCTTCCTCGCGCTGCTGACCCTGGGGGAGGGGTGGCACAACAACCATCACTACTACCCCGGCTCCACGCGTCAGGGCTTCTACTGGTGGGAGATCGACCTCACCTACTACGGTCTCGTCTTCCTGTCGTGGACCGGGCTGGTCTGGGATCTACGCTCGCCGCCGCGCGCGGTTCGCGACCGGGTGCGCGCGAGGATGGCCGAGACGCCGTAGCGCGCGGGACCCCGGGGCCCAAGGCCCGGCGCCCCCCTTCATTCGGCGCCGAAACGCGCCCGCAGCTTCGCCTCCCGGTACGCGAAGATACGGGCGACGTCGTTTCGGACGAAGAGCGCGTTCACCAGCGCGCCCCCCGGCACGTCGTACCGCACCTCGGCCTCGACCAGCGTTCCCCCGTCCGTCGCCGTGAAGCGGTGCGTGTGAATCCACGCCCGGTAGGGCCCCC
>DATIQI010000026.1:0-9198 GCA_035470985.1 Acidobacteriota bacterium | reverse complement strand
TCGGGACCGGCGCCGCCTCGCCGGCGCGCGACGGCGCGCCCGGCGTCACGCGGGCCACGGCAGCGCCTCCCGTTCCAGGAACGCGCGCGCCAGGTCCGACGCCTCGGCCGGCGTCCGCGCGGTCACCGGCCGCGCGGGCAGCGAGGCGGCGAAGCGCGCGCCGTACGTCGAGCGGACCAGCCTCGGGTCGGCGACGAGGACCACGCCCCGATCGGACGCGCCGCGAATGAGGCGCCCGACGCCCTGACGGAAGCGAAGGACCGCCTCCGGGAGCATCAGGTCGCGGAAGGGGTCGCCTCCCTCCGCGGCGATCCGCTCGGATCGCGCCTCCACGACCGGATCGGTCGGAACGGGAAACGGAAGGCGCGCGATGACGAGGATCTCGAGCGCGGCTCCCGGGAAGTCGACGCCCTCCCAGAAGGAGGCGGTGCCGAGCAGGACGCTCCCGGGCCGGTCGCGGAACGCGTCCGCGAGCGGCGCCGCGGGTTCGCCGGGCGCCTGCGCGAGGAGCGGGACCCCCGCGGCGGCGAGCGGCGCGCGGAGCCGGGCGGCGAGCGACTCGAGCATGGCGAACGACGTGAGGAGGACGAGCGTGCTCCGCCCCAGAGGGGCGAGCGCCGAGAGGAGCGCGGCCAGCTCGTCCACGTAGGCGCGGTCGGACGGCGCGGCGCCCTCCAGGACGACGCACCGGACCATTTGCTCCAGCGGGAAGGGCGAGTCGAGGCACTCGGTCGCGGCCTCGCCCGCCTCGAGTCCGACGGCGCGTAGGAGCGGCCCGAAGTCCCCGCCCGGCGCGAGGGTCGCCGACGTGAGGAGCACGCGATCGGAGGGCGCGAAGAGGGTCTCGCGGAGCGCCCGCGCCACCCGGAGCGGGCGGCGATTCAGGCGCGGCGCGCCCCGTTCGTCCCGGTCGACGTAGTAGGCCTGATCCCGATCCTCGAGGCGGAGGAGCGCGCGAAGGGCCTGTTCCGTCTCGATCCACGCGGCCGTCCGGGCTTGGAGCTCCTGGAGCGCGTCGTCCGCGCCCGGGCGAAGCGTCCCCGCCTCGGTCTCGGCGGCGCGGCCCGCGCGCTCGAGCGCGCGGACGAGCGTTCCGAGCGCGGCGAGAAGCTGGTCGAGCGCCGCCGGGCTCACCGCGGCGAGATCGACGTCGGCGGAGAGACGCGCGGCCGCGAGGCCGTCGGGGAGGAGCGCCTCGAGATCGCGCGTCAGCGCGGCGGCGTGATCGAGGACGGGACGAAGCGCCTGATCGGCATCCAGGAGGCGCGCGGTCAGCTCCGCGCCCTTCCCGCGCCGGACGGCGCGCGCGACGCCGCGCAGAGCGCCCCCGCGCGCGTCGGTCCTCGACGCGAGCCGGGCCAGGTCGCGAAGGCCGAGCGTGATCCCGAGCGCGTCGCGCGCGACCCGCTCCAGCTGGTGCGCTTCGTCGAGGACGAGCGCGCCCGCTTCGGCCACGATCGATTGACGGAGGCCCGGATCGGAAAGGAGGAGCGCGTGATTCACGATGAGGACGTCGGCCCGTCGCGCTTCGCGTCGCGCCGCCTTCGCGAAGCAGCCCGAGGCGGGATCGCACTCGGGGCCCGAGCAGAAGATGGGATCGGAAGCGATCTCGGCGGCGAGCGCGGCGGCGGAGCCCCCGCCCGAGACGAGGCCGAGCGCCGAGAGCTCTTCCAGTTCGCCCGTCGCGGTCCGGTCGATCCACGACTCCAGACGCTCCTGGAACGTGGCGTCGAGCGGCGCGTCGCCGCCCGCGCCGGGTCCGCCCGCGGCGCCGCTCCGCCCGAGTCCGGCGAAGAGGCGCCGCTGGCGAAGCCTCGCGTGGGCGCGTCTCCGGCAGAGGTACGACGCGCGCCCCTTCAAGGTCGCCGCCCGCACCGGCCGGCCGAGCGCGCGCGACGCGAGCGGGACGTCGTGTCCGAGCAGCTGTTCCTGGAGCGCCTTCGTGTGGGTGCTGACCACGATGGCGCCCGATCCCCCGGCGCGGAGCGCCAGCGCGGGCAGGAGGTAGGCGAGCGACTTCCCGACGCCGGTCGGAGCTTCCACGGCCAGGACGCCCCCCGAGGCGAGCGTCTCGCTCCAGCGCCGCGCCATCCGGGCCTGGGCCGGACGGTGCTCGAAATCGGGCGTCTCCCGCTCCAGGCGGGCGAACGCCTTCTCCACGACGGCCGGGAGGTCGAAATCGCCTGGGTGCATGGTCCTAGGTCGTTCGGGGGTATGAAGATCGGACAGGAACCGCCTCGAACGTACGGGAGCGGAGTCGGGAAGTCAACGCGCCGCCGGAAGCGCTTCCGGGCGCAGGTCGCGGTCGACCGCCTCTCCCCTTCGAACGACGACCTCGGGGAGCGCGGCGACGTCGCGCTCGTCGGTGTTGAAGTTCACGATGCAGGCCCGGAGCAGGTAGCGCTCCCCCACGACCGCGTTCGAGACGAAGACCTCCCCGCCGCGCTGGAGCGCGTCGAGAAGCGCCTGGTTCAACCGGTCGAGGTACGCGGCCACGTCGGCCTCGCCGGCGCGCGCGCGGAGATCGCGCGGAACGTACCGGAACGTCACGATGCTGAGCGCCCGCGTCTTCAGGTCGAGCGACGGCTCGGCCACGATCGCCTCGGCCATGACGCCGGCCAGGCGGATGTCGTCGGAGATGAGCCTCCGGTGCCCCTCCGCGCCCGCCTGTCGGAACGCCAGCCAGACTTTCAACGCGCGGAACCCGCGCGAGTTCTGCATGCCGTAGTCGACGTAGTTCGTCGACTGCTCCTTGAAGTGGTAATAGGGGGGGTGGTAGGAGAACGCGGCGCGATGCGCCTCGGCGTCGCGCACCAGGGCGCACCCCGCCTCGAGCGGCGCGTAGAGCCACTTGTGCGGATCGACCGCCACCGAATCGGCTTCGGCCAGGCCGCGGAGATCGTCGGGCGCCTCCGGAACCGCCGCCGCGATCCCGCCGTACGCGCCGTCCACGTGGAACCAGAGCGACTCCTCGCGGCAGAGCGCGGCGAGCCGCGGGAGCGGATCGACGGCGCCGGTGCTGACCGAGCCGGCGGTCCCGACGACGAGGAAGGGGATGTCTCCCGCGGCGCGATCGGCGGCGATCGCGCGCCGGAGCGCCTCGACGTCGATCCGCTGGGACGCGTCGGTCTCGATCCATCGGACGGCGTCCGTACCGATCCCCGAGAGATCGGCGGCCTTCTGGAGCCAGGTGTGCGTCTCCTTCGACGCGTACGCGCGGAGCCGCCCGCGGCCCGGGGGCCGCGCACCCTCCTTCTGCACCGCCCAGGGCGCCTTCGCCGCGCGCGCGGCGAAGAAGCAGACCAGGTTCGCCATGTTGCCGCCGCTCACGAGGACGCCGCCGCACGACTCGGGGAACCCGATGAAGCCCGCGATCCAGCGGATCGTCTGCGCTTCGATCTCGGTGGCCGCGGGGGAGAGGGTCCACGCTCCGACGTTCGGATTCAGCGCCGACGCGACGAAGTCGCCGAGCATCCCGATCGGAGCGGGCGAGGACGTGATGTACCCGAAGAAGCGCGGGTGCGCGTTGAAGAGCGAGTGTTCGAAGAGGAGCCGCGTCGTCTCCTCCAGAAGGGCCGCCGCGTCGCGTCCCTTCTCGGGGAGCGGCGCCTCGGTTTCGAGCGCGGCGCGCACGGCCGACGGGGGCTCGCCGGGCGTCACGGGACGCGCCGGCACCGACGCCAAATGGTCGGCGAGCTGGTCGACCAGGCGGTGTCCGATCGCGCGGAAGGCTTCGCGATCGAGGTGGAGCGGCACGTCTCGGCTCATGGGCGAAGTCCCTCGAAGAGATCGGTTTCGCGGCGGCGGCCCCCGTTCACGGTGCTGAAGGCCCGGTAGAAGTACTGGCGCCCCCAGAGCCCTTCATGGTGCTCGGGGGAGAGATGGCGAAGCCGTTCGTAGCCCGCGACCTGGGAGTCGTGGCACTGGACCGCCTTCCAGACGGTCGGCCAGTGCTCCGCCGTCTCGACGATGGTCGTGATCGACCACTCGGGCCACGGCACCGCTTGACGCTCGATGCCGTCCACGCGCGACACCAGCTTCTTGAACGCCTCTTGGTAGGCGGCCCACGGACCGGCGGGCCAGGCCAGGTAGTAGAGCTTGGAGAGCGCGTGGGGCGCGTGGTCCCGGAACTCGGGACCGGCGTCGAACGCGGGATCCGCGGCCGCCACGGCCGCCGCGGTCGCGAACTGGCTCACGGCGATGTGATCGGGGTGCCCGTACGCGCCGTCGGGAGGAAAGGTGACGGCGACCTGGGGTTTCAGGCGGCGGAAGTGACCCGCGATGGCGCGGATGACTCCGCGGGGGTCGGCCTCGTCGAGCACGCCGTCGCCGTGGCCGAGCAGGACCAGCTCGCGGACGCCGAGCACCGACGCCGCCGCGCGAAGCTCCGCCGCGCGGATCCGGGCCAGCTCGTCGCCCCCTGGGTGCGCCGGATCCTCTCCTTCCTTCCCCCCTCGGAATCGCCCCGCCTGTCCCCGCGTCGCGGTGATCACGTAGGTCTCGACGCCCTCGGCCGCGTACTTCGCCAGCGTACCGCCCAATCCCAGCGACTCGTCGTCGGGATGGGCCAGGACGGCGATCAAGCGAAGCGGCACGGCCGCAGCCGGCCCGCCGCTCATCGCGCGCCCCCGCTCACGGCGCGGTCCCCGGTCACAGCGCGGTCCCGTCTCACAGCGCGATCCCCGCCTCGGCGAGCGCCTTCCGGAGCCGCGCCTCGTCCCAGACCGCGACGCCGAGCGCGCGCGCCTTCTCGAGCTTCGATCCCGGCTCCTCCCCCGCGACCACGGCGTCGGTCTTCTTGCTGACGGAGGAGACGACCTTGCCTCCCGCGTCGGCGATCCGCTTGGCGGCCTCCTCCCGCGGGATCGAGAGCGTGCCGGTCAGCACGAACGACTTCCCGGCGAACGGCCCCCCTTCCACGCGCGGCCGCCGCGGCGGCGGCCGGCCCACGACGCCGCGCGCGTCGAGCCGGCGGAGGAGTCGCTTCCCCTCCGCGCCTCGGAAGAACGACGCGACGCTCGCGGCGATCTCGGGGCCGATGCCGGGGACCTGCTGCAGGCGCTCCCCGTCCGCCTCCGCGATCGCGTCGAGCGAGCGGAACTCTTCCGCCAGGAGCCGGGCCACGCTCGAGCCGACGTGCCGCACGCCGAGCGCGACGAGGAGCCGCTCGAGCGGCGCCTCCTTGCTCTTCCCGATCGCGGCGACGAGATTCGAGGCCGACTTCTCGCCCATCCGCTCGATCGGCACGAGCTGCTTCACCGTGAGATCGTAGAGATCGGCGGGGTCCGCGACGAGCTCCTGGTCCACGAGCGTGTCCACGGTCTTCTCGCCGAGCCCCTCGATGTCGAGCGCGCCGCGGCTCGCGTAGTAGATGATCCGCCGCCGGACCTGGGCCGGACAGTAGAGGTTCTCGCACCGGGTCGCCGCCTCGTCGGGATCGCGTGTCAGGGGCTCGCCGCAGACGGGGCACTTCGACGGAACGGGAAATCGCGGGCCGCGCTTCCCCGTGGCCGGAAGAACGCGCACGACCTTCGGAATGACCTCGCCCCCCTTCTCCACCACGACCCGATCGCCCTCGCGGATGTCCTTCCGCTCCAGCTCGTCGAAGTTGTGGAGCGTCGCCCGGCTCACGACCGTTCCGAGGAGCGTCACGGGCTCCAGGATCGCGACCGGCGTCACGACCCCCGTCCGGCCGACCTGGAGCTCGATCCGCTTCAAGAGGGTCTCGGCCTCGGTCGTTCCGAACTTGTAGGCGATCGCCCAGCGGGGGCTCTTGGCCGTCAGTCCGAGGCGCGCCTGCTCGCGGATCGAGTCGACCTTCACGACGAGCCCGTCGGTGCCGTAGGGGAGCTTCGCGCGAAGCGTCTCCCAGCGGACGCAGAGCGCGCGGAGCGCGCGGAAGCCCGTGACGCGCGCGTTGTCGGGATTCACCCGCAGCCCCAGCTTCGCGGCGTAGGCGATCGCGTCGAGGTGCGTCTCGAAGCCGTGCTGCTCGGCGCGCACCAGCTGATAGACGAAGATCTGGAGCGGACGGCGCGCCACCTCCGACGTGTCGAGCGTCTTCAGGGTCCCCGCCGTCGCGTTCCGGGGGTTCATGAAGGTCTTCTCGCCCGCCTTCTCGCGGCGCCGATTCAGCTGCTCGAACGCCTTCGTCTCCATGAAGACCTCGCCGCGCGCCTCCACCAGATCGGGCACCTCGCGGCCCCGCAGGCGGAGCGGCACCGACCGGATCGTGCGGAGATTCGGCGTGATGTCGTCCCCCTTCTCCCCGTCGCCGCGCGTCAGGCCCTGGACGAAGCGCCCCTTCTCGTAGCGGAGGTGCACCGCCACGCCGTCCACCTTCGGCTCGACGGCGTAGGCCGGCTCGTCCTGGCCGAGGAGCTTCCGGACGCGCGCGTCGAACTCCTCCAGCTCCTCCAGGGAGTAGGTATTGTCGAGGCTCAGCATGGGAGCCGTGTGGCGCACGGTCGCGAAGCCGGGCACGAGGCCCCGGCCGACGCGCTGCGTCGGCGAGTCGGGATCGGCGCATTCGGGATGCGCGCCCTCCAGATCGCGGAGCTCCCGGTAGAGCGCGTCGTACTCGCGGTCGGAGATCTCGGGCTCGCCGAGGACGAAGTAGAGGTGGTCGTGGCGCTCGATCTCGCGGCGGAGCGTGGCGATGCGCTGCGCTGCGGATCGGCTCACCAGCGGCTCCCGTACCGGAGATGGAGGGTGGCGGCGCCGAGCGAGGCGCCGGGACGAAGCCCGAGCTCCACGCCGACCAGACCGGCCGCCACGCGCGCTCGGAGCCCCGCACCGTAGCCGAAGTCCCACCCGCGGCTCAACTCCGTTCGCGCCAGCGCGGCCTCCGTGCTCCCGGGCGCGGCCGTCCCCGCGGCGAGCTCGCGGTCGAGCGCGTGGTGCGCCGCGTCGGTGAAGAGGTAGGCCCGTCCGCCGAACGGGTCGGTGATCCATCGATGCTCCAGCGTGAAGACCGCGACGCGGTTTCCGGCGAACGCGTGGTCCCGGTGGCCGCGGAGTCCCTCGCTCCCGCCGACGTAACGGAGCTCCTCGACCGGGAACGTCGCGCCGCCCAGGGACGAGCCCTCCGCGCGGATCGCGGCGTAGAGCGCCGACGACGCGCCGCGCGGGAGCGCTCCCTCGAGACGGAGCGACCCGCGGGTGAGCCGGCGCGAGAGCGCGGGGAGGCCCGGCGTCTCCTCGCGCCGCGCGCCCGCCTCGGCGCCGACGGTCGCCGCGAAGCCCGATCGCGGATTCGCGGCCGGCGTGAGGGCGCGCCACGAGAAGCCGAGGCTCCCCGTCCACGTCCCGTTCGTCCCGCGCGCGACGCCTCCGTACGTCGTGGAGGTCCGCGCGAAGGCGAGCGACGCGCGGCCGCGCATCCCCGCGGCCGCGCCGAGTCCGAGCGCCCACCGCGTTCGCGTGAAGAGCGAATCGACCACGTGCGCCTCGAGGAGCGCGCTCGCGTCGAGCGGCTTCCCGAAGAGCGCCGGCTCGCGGTAGCGCGCCTCGTATTCGGTCCCGGCCTGGCCGAGTCCCGCCCACCGGAGTCCCGCCGCGCGTCCGGTCCCCGCGATGTTCTCGAGCGCGAGATCGAGCGCGCCCGTCACGCCCCCCTCGCGCGCCGCCCCGATCACGCCGTCGAAGCGGCTCGCGCGCGCCTCCTCCACCGGGATGGCCACGCGCGCGCGATCGGGAGCGCTCCCCGGGAGGACGCGGGGCGCGCCGACGAAGAGGAAGAGGTCGCTCCCGGCGAGCCGGTCGCGCGCCACGTCGAGCCGCGCCGGCCGGAGGAGGTCGCCGGGCTTCAGGCCCGCGATGGCCGCCGCCGTGGCCGGACGCGTGACGCGCGCGCCCTCGAGCGCGATCGCTTCCAGACGGACGGGCGTGCCGGGCCGCACGCCGAGATGGACGCGCGTGTTCGGATCGCCGGGCGCGACGGAGTCGACGGAGACGTCGGCCGCGTAGAGCCCGCGCTCGAGCAGGAGATCGCGCGCCGCTTCCACGCCCGCCGCGATCGCCTGGAGCGTCGAGGCTCCCCGCTTGTCGCGGGCGTCCCGCGCGCCGCGATCGAACGCGCGCGCGACGGACGCGTCGCCGGCGACGGCCTCGAGCCCGCCGCGCGCGGCCGCCGGACGGGCGGCGCCGCCGCCATCCGTTCGTGTGTCGGCCCCCGCGGGTTCGATCGCGAGCGAGGCGGCGCCCGGACTCGTTCCTGGGCCGGGCCGAAGAACCAGGCGGACCGATCCGGCGAGATCTCCGCGCGCGGCGACGAGATCGCGGACGCGCGACGCCAGCGCTTCGGCTTCGAGGCGTCCCCAGAGCCGGGCCCGCGCGGCGGGCGCGGGTTCACCCGAGGCGGCGGCGAGGAGCGAATCGGAGAGCGCGGCGGCCTCCAGCGCGTAGCGGTCTCCGCGCGCGCCGCCGGCCGGCGACGCCCGCGCCGGTTCCGGCGCCGCCGACGCCGCCATCAGCGCCGCCATCGCCACCATCGCCATCCCGGCGAGGGCCGCGATCGGGCCGATCGATCGCCGCGCGACCGCGAATCCACGCTCCGCCGCCGGGCGCATCAGAACGAGCTCCTCAGCTCGAGCCGGGCCGAATACGAGCCCGTTTGATTCGGCACCGCCGCGCCGGCGATCGTCATGGTCAGCTGGAGCCGCTCGCGGAGCGTCAGCTCTCCGAGCAGATCGTAGTCGATCCGGTCTCCGAGGACCGGCGCCAGCACGACGCCGGGCGGCGCGTAGGTCCCCACCTGCTCGGTCTTCCCCCAGAGGGCGCGCGCGTCGACGCGGAGCCGGCCGCCCGCCGCGCAGCGGACGAGCGGTCCCGCCGACCAGGTCGTCTGGCGTCCGCCGAGGATCGCGTCGGCGTCGCGGCGGTAGCGTCCGAGGAGGCCGAGGTTCCAGCGCGGTCCCGCGGCGCGGTTCAGCTCGGCTTCGGCGCCGCGTCCGTGGATCCGGCCGCGCGACCGGTCGGGCGCGTCGGAGCGCGACGTCTCGCTCCGGCTCTGGTCGACCGTCACGCGCTCCGACAGGCGGAAGCCGCGCGGGAGGGGGTGGCGCGTCCGAATGGTGATGTCCCTCGAGTCGCGGGCGACGCGGAGATTCCCCAGGTCGCCCTGCACCTCGCGGCGCGCGCCGGCTTCGATTCTCGCGTCGACGCGCGCGCCCCACGGCACGAACTCGAGCGTCTGGC
>DATIQI010000025.1:0-10328 GCA_035470985.1 Acidobacteriota bacterium | reverse complement strand
GCTCGATCCCATCGCCGACCTCACGGTCGCCGAGGGCACGTCGGGCACGCGGAACGTCAACGCTTCGGACGCGGACGGCGACGCCATCAGCCTCTCGGCCAGCCTCCCCGCTTTCGCCAGCCTGACGGACAACGGCAACGGCACCGGTTCGGTGACGGCTTCTCCGGCCCTCGGCACGGCGCTCGGCTCGTATCCGGCCAGCGTGACGGCCAGCTCGGCGGACCTCACGACCGATACCGAGAACTTCAACATCATCGTCACCGACGTCGATATCCCGGTGGTTCTCGATCCGATCGCCGACATCAACGTGGCGGAAGGTGCGAGCGCGTCCACCGCGGTCAGCGCGTCGGACGGCGACGGTGAACTGATCACGCTCACGGCGGTCCTCCCGGCGTTCGCGACGCTCGATGCCCCGAATTCGGGCGCCGGCGCGGTGGCGACGACGGTGACGGCGTCCCCGGGCTTCAGCGACGCGGGTAGCTACCCGTCGTCGGTGACGGCCTCGGCGGGCCCGGCTACGGACACCGAGCTCTTCACGATCAACGTCAGCAACGTGGATCGTCTGGTCGACCTCGCTCCGATCGCCGATGTGAACGTGGCGGAAGGTGCGGTGGCGGGCGTGGCGCTCCTCGCGACGGATCCGGACGGCGACGCGATCAGCTACAGCGCGGTGCTCCCGGGCTTCGGCACGCTGGCGGGCAATCAGATCACCCTCGCGCCGGGCTTCAGCGACGCGGGTGTCTATCCGGCGTCCGCGACGGCCAGCACCACCGGCTCGAGCGACACGGAGAGCTTCACGATCTTCGTCAGCAACACCAACCGTCCGGTCGATCTCGCTCCGATCGCCAACCTCACGGTGGCGGAAGGCGCGGTGGGCGTGCGGAACATCAGCGCGTCGGATCCGGATGGTGATGCGATCAGCCTGACGGCGGTCCTCCCGGCGTTCGCGTCCCTCGTGGACAACGGCGACGGGACGGGCTCGGTGACGGCTTCGCCTGCCTTCGGCGACGCGGGTTCCTACCCGGCGTCGGCCACGGCCAATTCGGCGGACGGCACCAGCGACACCGAGAGCTTCTCCATCATCGTCACGAACGTGAACCAGGCCCCGACGCTGGATCAGCCTGCGGACATGATCGTCGACGAGGGTCAGGTGGCCACGCAGCAGCTGACGGCCAGCGATCCGGATGGCGACGCCCTCACGTACAGCAAGGTCGGCACGACCCCGTTCTTCATGTCGGTCTCGGCCGCGGGTCTCGTGACCCTGAGCCCGAGCTTCAGTGACGCGGGTTCGTACACCGGCACCGCTCGCGTGAGCGACGGCGCTCTCTCCGACACCAAGTCCTTCAACATCCTGGTCAACAACGTCAATCGGTGCCCGGTCGCGGACGCGAACGGCCCGTACAGCGGCGTGGCGGGCGTGCCCCTGACCCTCGACGGGTCGGGCTCCTCGGATGCCGACGGCGACGTGCTGATCTACTCGTGGGACTTCGGTGACGGCATCGTCAACGGGAACCAGGCCATGCCGCAGCACACGTACGCCGTGGCAGGCGTGTACAACATCATCCTGACGGTCAGCGACGGACAGTGCAGCAGCACCGCGACGTCCACCGCGACCATCAGCGATGTCTTCCCGGCCTTCGCCTTCACGACGGGCGGCAACAACAAGACGTCGCTCGGCGCGGGCAAGCCGTTCACCTACGTTCAGATCGAACCGGTGAACTCGTCCTTCACGATCCCCGACGTCAATCTCGCGAGCATCAAGATGATCTCGGTCGGCACCGGTTCGGTGTCGGAGATCTTCGCCGATGCGAGCAAGACCGTCGTGGACGGCGACAAGAACGGGAACGGTGTGACGGAGATTCGCGCCGGCTTCAGCAAGGCCGACCTCCGGCTCCTCTTCTCGAACCTGCCGAACGGCAACAACAACGTCACCGTCACCATCGAGGGAGACCTCGTCGGCGGCGGCCGCTTCCAGGCGACGTTGGATCACATCGTCAAGGGTACGGGCGGAGCGCTCGCGGCCAACATCACGCGCGATCGTCTCAGCTCGCAGTCGACGCTGACCTTCCACCTGTCGAAGCCGGGCGCGGTGAAGGTCCAGATGTTCGACATCAGCGGACGCCTCATCCGGACGTTCCTGGATGAGAGCTTCGCCGCCGCGGGCTACCGCGATCTGAAGATCGACAACCTGAACGCGAACGGCACCAAGGTTCCGTCGGGCGTCTACTTCATCAAGATCGCGTCGCAGCACGACGGCACGGAGAGCCAGAAGATCACGTTCCTCAAGTAGCGCCTGCGCGGCCGTCCGGGGGCTTCGGCCCCCGGACGCCGCCTCGCGGTACCGGGAACGGGTGAATCCGGAATCCGTTCGAGTCAACGTATCGGCAGCAACCGGCGCGGCCGGGACCTTCGGGTCCCGGCCGCGTTTGTTTGCGGCGGCGGTTTGGGGGCGCGGCGCGACGGGGCATCGGCTAGAATCCGCCGCGTGAGCCTCTACCGCCGGGGAGGAAAGCGCCTCCTCGACGTCGTGCTCGCGCTGGCGGGGATGGTGGTGGCGCTGCCGCTCCTCGCCGCCGCGGCCGTCGCCATCAAGCTCGACTCGCGGGGCCCCGTCTTCCACCGCGCCGCGCGCGTGGGGAAGGGAGGCCGCGTCTTCACGTTCCTGAAACTGCGGAGCATGCGGGCCGACGCCGAAGAGCTTCGCGGGCTCCTCCTCCACCGGAACATCACGAAGGGCCCCACCTTCAAGCTGCACGACGATCCGCGCGTCACGCGCGTCGGCCGCTTCCTCCGGAAGACGAGCCTCGACGAGCTGCCGCAGCTCCTCCACGTCCTCCAGGGGACCATGAGCCTCGTGGGACCGCGCCCCCCGTTTCCCGAGGAGGTGGAGCACTACGAGCCGTGGATGCGCCGCCGGCTCGACGTCCGGCCGGGCCTCACCTGCCTCTGGCAGATCCGCGGCCGGAGCGACCTGCCCTTCGACGAGTGGATGCGTCTCGACGTGGAGTACGTGGAGCGCCACTCGTTCCTCCTCGACGTGAAGATCCTGGCGCTCACGATTCCCGCCGTCGTGTCGGGACGGGGCGCCTACTGATGGAACCGTTGCCGCCCCCGGCGGGGTGTGGTACCGATCGGCCATGCGCGTCGTTCCCGTAATCCTCGCGGGGGGCCGCGGCGAGCGCTTCTGGCCGCTCTCCCGCCGGCACCGCCCCAAGCAGCTCCTCCCGCTCCTCTCCGAGCGGAGCATGCTGGCCGACACGCTCGCGCGTCTGGAGGGGGTCGCCTCGCCCCGCGACGCCTGGGTCATCACGGCGCGCGACCTGCACGGCGCCGTGCGGGAGGCGGTGCCGCAGGTGCCCCACGCGCACGTCGTCGGCGAGCCCGTGGGGAAGAACACGGCCCCCGCCATCGCCCTCGCCTGCCGCTGGCTCGCCCCGCTCGGCGACGACGTCGTCGCGGCGGTGCTCCCGTCGGACCACCGCATCGAGCCGGCCGCGGCGTTTCGCGCCGAGGTGGAGGCGGCCGCGCGGCTCGCGCTCGAGCGCCGCGTGGTCGTGACCTTCGGGATCCCGCCGACGCGCCCCGAGACGGGATACGGGTACATCGAGGTGGGCGAGGCCCTGCCGGGCGTGCCGGGAGCCGCCGAACTCCACGCGGTGGCCGCCTTCCGCGAGAAGCCCGACGCGGCGACGGCGGCGGCCTACCTGCGCGACGGGCGGCATCTCTGGAACGCGGGCATGTTCCTCTTCGCGCCCTCGGTGATGCTGGAGGAGCTGGAGGCGCACGCGCCCGAGATCGCGCGGCTCCTCCCCGACCTCCCCGATCGTCCCGGGGAGGGAAGCGAGGAGGCGCTGGAGCGCTTCTACGGCGCCGCGCCCTCGATCTCGATCGATTACGCCGTCATGGAGCGCTCCCGCCGCGCGGTGGTGGCGCGCGCGGCGTTCGCGTGGGACGACCTCGGTTCCTGGGCGGCCCTCGCGACCCCGGGGAGCGGCGACGCCCGGGGCAACGTCGTGCGCGGCCCGGCCCTCCTTCACGACTGCGACGAGGTGATCGCCTTCTCGGACGGCGGCCTCGTGGCCGCGATCGGCGTCGCGAACCTGATCGTGGTCCGGACCGGCGACGTCACGCTGGTCTGCGCGCGCGACCGCGCGCAGGAGGTCCGCGCGATCGTGGAGCGGTTGAAGCGAAGGGAAGAGGGGAAGGATGGGTTCCTCTAGCGCCCGTGCCCGCCTCCCGCGCGGCGTCCGCGCGCGGGCGCTCCCGCTCCTCGCGGCGGCCCTCGTCGCGGGCTGCGCGCACCTCGGTCCTCCCGGCGAGTCGGCCGCCGACCGTCCTCCCCCTCGCTCGCCCGGGACGGCGGCCCCCGCGCCCGCCGATACGGCGCCCCGCCAGGCCGGCGTCGCGGCCGGGAGCGCCGCGGGAACGGATGGAGCGCCGCAGGCGCCCACTCGCCTCGACCCGAGCGAGGAGATCACTTCATCCGAGCTGGCCACGATCCCCGAGCCCGTGGAAGCGCCCGCCAGAGCCGCTCCGGAGGCTCTGAAGCCACGATCGGTCGCGCCGAGCACGACGACCCCCGGGGCCGCCGTTTGGAGCGTGCAGGTGCTCGCGACGCCGGAGCGCCCACTGGCCGACCGCGTCGCCCGGGAAGCGGCCGAGCGCCTCGGCTCCATCGCCCGCGTGGAGAAGGAGGGCGCGCTCTACAAAGTCCGGCTCGGCGCGTTCGCGACGGAGGCGGAGGCCCAGGGGCTGCGCGAGCGGGCGGTCGAAATGGGCTATCCGGGCGCCTTCCGGGTCAAGAACACCCCTTCCGCAACCGATGAATAATCAGTCGATTCCGGGCGCGGCTTCGACCGATGCCAGAAGTCGGCGCCGCGCCGCCGTGCGCCCGGTAGCGTCGTCCGGTCGGTGATGCCGGAACTTCGCCGCGACCCCGTCGTCGATCGCTGGGTCGTCGTGGCGCCCGACCGCCGAAATCGCCCGCGCGACGAAGCGGGCGGGGACCCGGTGCTGCGCGGAGACCCAGCCGTCTGTCCCTTCTGCCCGGGCCACGAATCGGAGACGACGCGCGAGGTGTACGCCGACCGTCCGGAGGGGAGCGCCGGCGACGATCCGGCCTGGACGCTTCGCGTCGTCACGAACAAGTTCCCCGCGCTCGTCGCCGGCGGGGACGCCGAGACGCGAAGCGAGGGGCTGCTCGAACGGAGGAACGCGGGGGGCGCGCACGAGGTCGTGATCGAGAGCCGGGACCACGCGGCGGAGTGGAGCGAGCTTTCGGCCGAAGCGGCGGAGCGGACGCTCTTCGCGATCCGCGCCCGGATGCGCGCGCACGCGGCCGACCCGCGCGTCCGGCACGTGCAGGCGTTCAAGAATCACGGACCCTCGGCGGGCGCCTCGCTGGAGCACGGCCACGCGCAGCTGATCGCGACGCCGTTCGTTCCGGCGACGGTCCGGGAGGAGCTGGATGGGGCCGAGCGTCACTGGCGGCGGAACGCGACCTGCGTCTATTGCGATCTCGTGGACGAGGAGCGGCGGGACGGGCGGCGCGTGATCCTGGACGCGGAGGGGTTCCTGGCGGTCGCCGCCTACGCGCCGCGCGTCTCCCACGAGGCGTGGATCCTGCCGGCCGAGCATCGCGCCTCGTTCGAGGAATGCGACGACGCGTCGCTCCGGGGCTTCGCGCGGGTCCTGCGCGAGACGATCGCGCGACTGCGCGACGCCCTGGGGCGACCCGATTACAATTACCTCCTCCACTCGGCCCCCTGCCGCGAGCGGGGGCTCCGGCCCTATCATTGGCACGTGGAGGTCCTTCCCCGGTCGGCGCGCGCCGCCGGATTCGAGTGGGGGACCGGGATCCACATCGTCACCACGCCGCCCGAAGAGGCGGCCCGAACCCTTCGCGAGGCGAGGATCTGATGGCCCAGCGGTTCCGTGTCGCGTTCGTGAGCGCCGAGTGCGTTCCGTTCGCCAAGGTGGGCGGTCTCGGGGATGTCGTCGGGGCGCTGAGCCGCGCCGTCGCCGATCTCGGCTGCTCGGTCGCCGTCTTCCTGCCGCGGTACGAGAGCCTCTCCCTCCCCGAGGACGCCACGCTGGAACTGGTGAGCCGGCTCGAAGTGCCGGTCGCGGGCGAGCTGGAGCCCGGGCTCCTCTACCGCCTCCGTTCGCCGAGCGTCCCGGCGCACCTCCACTACTTCTTCGTCGCGAACGAGCGCTACTTCGGACGGCCCGGCATCTACAACGATCCGGCGACGGGCGAGGCCTACGCGGACGACGCCGAGCGCTTCATCTACTTCTCGCGCGCCGCCCTCGAGGGGATGCGGGCCGTCGCCTTCACGCCCGAGGTGATCCACGCGCACGACCAGCAGACGGCCCTGGTGCCGGTCTACCTGAAGACGCTCTACGCCGACGATCCGTTCTTCCAGATGACGGCGTCGCTCCTCTCGCTCCACAACCTCGGCTACCAGGGCGTCCACGATCCGGCGACCATGCGGATCGCGGGATTCCCGGACGACTACTTCTATCCGCTCTCGCCGTTCGAGTACTGGGGGCGGATGAACTTCCTGAAGGCGGGCATCCACTTCGCCGACGCGCTCACGACGGTGAGCGAGCGCTACGCCGAGGAGATCCAGTCGGGGGACGAGTACGGCTTCGGCCTGCAGGGCACGCTGAACGCGCGGCGCGAGGACCTGGTCGGGATCCTGAACGGCATCGACCAGCGCGTCTGGAATCCGCGGACCGACCGCCACATCGCCGCCCGGTACGACTCCTCCAACCTCGAGGCGAAGGAACTCTGCAAGGCGGCGCTCCTCGAGGAGGTGGATCTCCCGCTCGCGCCCGCGTGGCCCGTCGTCGGGATCATCTCGAGGCTCGCCGACCAGAAGGGATTCGATCTCATCGAGGCGGCCGCCGACCGTCTCTTCGCGCTCCCGATCCGCTGGACGGTGCTGGGGAGCGGCGCGACGCGCTACGTGGAGTTCTTCCGCGAGCGCGCCCGGCGCCACCCCGACCGCGTCGCCTTCCGCTCCGGCTTCGACGATCCGCTGGCGCACCGGATCGAGGCGGGCGCGGACTTCTTCCTGATGCCCTCCCGCTACGAGCCGTGCGGCCTCTCGCAGATGATGAGCATGCGCTACGGCACCGTCCCCGTGGCGCGCGCCACCGGGGGACTCGTCGACACGATCGCGCCCTGGCGGCCCGGCGGCCCCGGCGGACCCGGCGGCGCCGAGTCCGAGGAGGCGACGGGGATCCTCTTCGAGCCCTATACCCCCGAGGCGCTCACGGACGCCGTCGAGGCGGCGCTCCTCCTGTACGCCGCGCCCGGAATGCTGGCGCGAATCCGCCGCAACGGCATGGCGCGCGATTTCTCCTGGGAGGGATCGGCGCGGCGCTACCTGCAGCTCTACCGGCAGACGAACGCCGTGCGCCGCATGGGGACGGGGTACCACCGGTGGCTGGAGAGCTTCGAGGCGGGGCGCTCCGCCGAGGGGCCGGGCGGGTGGACGCCTCCCGGGCCTCCCTTGACGGGACGAAAGGAGGGCGTATAGAATTCCCCCGTCGTACCGACAATTCAAGTCGCGAGCGGAAGTAGCTCAGCCCGGTAGAGCCCCACCTTGCCAAGGTGGTTGTCGCGGGTTCAAATCCCGTCTTCCGCTCCATTTTTTTTGCCCCTCCCTGCGAAAAATGCCCCTCCTTGCTTGTGTCCCCCCCTCGTGCGTGCTAGTAATTCCACCGGCGCCGACGCTGCTGGATCGGCACGAGTCCACAGAAAGGAGAGAGGTTCATGCCCGCGAAGAAGCGCGCTACGAAGCCCGCCAAGAAGAAGGCCGCGAAGAAGGCCACGAAGTCGAAGCGGAAACCGAACGCTGCGTTCATGAAGCCGATGACGCCCTCGGCGACCCTCTCCGAGGTGATCGGCGGCAAGGCGATGCCGCGCACCGAGGTGACGAAGAAGCTCTGGGCGTACATCAAGAAGAACAAGCTCCAGGACGCGAAGAAGCGCACGATGATCAACGCGGACGAGAAGCTCCGCGCGGTCTTCGGAGGCAAGAAGCAGGTGAGCATGTTCGAGATGACGAAGCTCGTCTCGAAGCACCTGAAGTAAGCGTTCTCGGTTTTCGAATTTCGACGCCGCCTCGTCGCGCACGCGACGGGGCGGTTTCGTTCCAGGACCGCCGCCACCCGGGAGGGACTTCCGTGCGCTCCACCCTGACCGCTTCGATCGGACTCCGTTCGGCGGCGCGCGCCGTGCTGGCGCCGTCGCTCGTCCTCGCGCTCCTCGCGCCGATCTCGTCGCCGTCCGCCCAGTCGCTCGCCCAGACCGAGGGCGACCTGAAGCGCGCCGAGGCGCGCCTTCAAGACGCGTTCGAGGGGACCCACGTCGTCGTGAAGCTCGACATGCCCGCCACGGCGTCCGGCGTCGACATCACGCCCGACGCGCAGAAGCCGCTGAATCTCCCCGACTACCAGTCGCGCCTGAAGAAGCACGGAACCTCGCTCCGGCGCGGCGAGTCGGTGATGGTGACGAAGGTGAAGGTGAAGGCGAAGCTGATCGAGTTTCAGCTGGGCGGCGGCGGCTACGGGACGTTCTTCGACGAGAAGGCCTCGTCGGTCGGAGGGGGCGCCGGCGGGAAGAGCACGCGCGAGAAGAATCTGGAGCGCGATCTGAAGAAGGAGCGCGATCCCGCGAAGCGGCGCGCGATGGACGAGGAGCTGGACGCGCTCCGGCGCGGACGGCGAAGCGAGGAGCGGGAGAACGAGGCGGAGTCGCGGCAGGCCGAGGAGCTCGCGAAGGACCGGATCCGCGGCAAGGCGCTGGAAGGGGGATCGCGATTCAACATCCGCTATCCCGACGGCGTGCCGTCGGACGCGCTCTCGCCCGAGTCGGTGCGCGACGTGCTGGACGCCTACCTGACCTTCGAGGACCCGCAGGGGGCGCGCGCCGGCGGCTCGGGCGGCGGCTCGCGCGGCGGCTACCGCGACGGCGACGACGCGGCGGGCCCCGGCCGCGGCGGCGAGCCGACGGCGGTTCGGAAGGGCTCGCGCCTCGACGAGGTGGAGGACGACTGGGGCCGGCCCTCGTCCACCAAGTCGACCGTCGAGTCGGGCTGGAACGTGACGCGGAACCGCTACGCGCGGGATCGGTGGATCCTCGACGCCACCTTCATCGAGGGGGTGCTGGTCCGCTACACGCTCAGCGAGGAGTAGCAGGAAGGCGGCCCGATCGCCGCACGAAGCGGATCGCGTCGTCGAAGTCGAGCGAGGGAAGACCGGCGGCCGCGGCCGTCGCGGCGAGCCGCGGCGCCAGGTCCGCTTCCCGCTCGGGAAGGGTTCCTCCCCACGGGTCGAAGCCCATCCGCTCGCGAAACGCCCGGCGCGGCCCCTCCCAGGAGAGCATCCCCGGATGCTCCACCAGGCGCTCCGGGTGGCTCCCCTCGAGGAGCTGGTAGGCGCGAAGCCTCGGCTCGAGGTCGTTGTTCCACGCCACGAGGCCCCGCTCGAACGGGACGGCCTCCCACGCGGCGCGCACGATCCCTTCGGTCCGCTCCGCGGAGCGTTTCGCCTCGAGGTCGCGCGCGACCCAGGTGGGGGGGAACGCGATCGCGGCCGCCGCCACGACGAGGGCCGCCGTCGCGACGCCCGCGCGCGACGCCAGAAGCGACAGCCCGCGGGGAATCCACGCGCTCCCGACCACGAGGAGCGGGAGCGCGAGCCAGGAGGGGTCGGGCACGCGGTAGGCCAGGAGGAACCCCGCCTGGAGGAGCGCCGCCGTTCCGAGGACGCGCGCGAACGAGCGGGTCGGCCCTGCGTCCCGGGCGAACGCCGCGACCCCGAGGAGCGGGAGCCCGGCCGCGAGCCAGGGGAGCGCGGTCAGGAGAAGCGCCGCTTCCGCCGGGGCGGGATTGAATCCTCCGAGATACCCTCCGAACGCGCCTCCGGTCACGTGAGCGACGAAACCGCCCGGGCCGGCCTCGAGGAGGGGCCACTGTCCCGGAGCCGGCGAGACGGCCCGCCAGGCGATCCAGGCGAGCGATGAGAGCGGGATCGCGACGCCGGCGAGGAACGCAGGGAGGAGCGCGGGCGGGCGCGGAGCCGGAGGGAACGGATCGGGCCCCGATCCGCCCGGGCGGCGCGTCGCGGCGCCCCGCGCGAGCCAGAGGGTGAGGGGGAGCGAGACGAGCACCGACGTCGCGTGATGCGCCAGCCCCGCGCCGACGATCGCGCCCCACCCGAGGCGTTCCGCGGCTCGGCGGTGACGCTCGCGGTCCTCTCGGTGCTCTTAATGATCGGCATGCTCGGGCAGGGGCTCGTCGTGAGCGTGATCGCGC